>DATIEQ010000107.1:0-9582 GCA_035455665.1 Gammaproteobacteria bacterium
GAAGATCGAGCCGGGCATGCGTTTCCACGCTGAAGGCGAACACGGTCACCAGGTGGTGACCGTGACGGCCGTGGATGCGGACCACGTGACGGTGGACTCGAACCACCCCCTGGCGGGCCAGACGCTCGTGTTCGATGTGAAGATCGTGGAAGTGCGGGCCGCGACGCAGGAAGAACTCACGCACGGTCATGTCCATGGCGCTGGCGGCCACCACCACTAGAAGCCTCTCAAAGCTGCTGCGCTCGGCATAACGTCGTTGCGCATCGGCTCGCAATCCTCACGTACACTAAGAGTACGCTCCGGTTGCTCGCCTCGCGCGCCTCGTTCTGCCTTCGCTCGCGACGCTTTGAGTGGCTTCTAGAAAAACTGATGATAGAAAGATAAAAATGCCGCGCTGGTCGCGGCATTTTATTTTGAGAACCCGAATAATTTATTTAGCAAAGTCTCTATATCACCGACAGTATTCTTATCTAATGGATAGCGCTCGTGGCGCACTAACACAATACCCTGTTTATCTACAAAAATAGGAAGATTTTCGCTATCACTAATTTCGAGCCGAACGAGGAGAAATTCGAAATCTGGCTTTCCGTCCCAATTATCTGGCTTCTTAGATATCAGCTCAAAGAGCTTAGTTACTGTTGAATTCGATTTGGCTACTTTCTTGCAGTGTTGCTCTACGATCGAAGAGGGGGTCACAGGAACTACAGTCTCATACTCAAATGGCAGATAACAAATCTTGACTGAGTCAGGGTCGGCTGCACATACATTAGAAAATGTACAAAAACGAGAAAAGGAATTAATTTATATCGTTTCATAAAAACGCTCGCTATCTTTTACGTGCCTTGCGTTTCTTGGCGATGCGCCGGTCGCGGCGCTCCACCATGGCCTTCTTGGGGGTGAGCTTGCGACGCTTCTTGTCGTAAGGGTTGCCGCCGGTGCGGAACTCGACGCGCACCGGCGTGCCGAAGAGGTCGAAGGCCTCGCGGACGGTGTTGGCGAGGTAGCGGCGGTAGGCGTCCGGCACATCCTCGGTCTGGTTGCCGTGGATCACGATCACCGGCGGGTTACGGCCGCCTTGGTGGGCGTAGCGCAGGCGGATGCGCCGGCCGGAGACGAGCGGCGGCTGGTGCTGTACCTGGGCGGCGTCCAGGACCCGCGTGAGCTCCGGGGTCGAGAGCTCGCGCATGGCGGCGCGGTAAGCCTTGTTCACCGAGGCCATGAGTTCGCCCACGCCGCTGCCATGCAGGGCGGAGATGTAATGCAGGCGGGCGAAGTCGGTGAAGGTGAGCTTCAGGTCCAGCGTGCGCCGTACGTGGGCGCGCTGGTCGCCGTCGAGCCCGTCCCACTTGTTGATGGCGATCACCAGGGCGCGGCCGCGCTCCACGGCGAGCCCCAGCAGGGATGCATCCTGCTCGGTGATCCCCTCGCTCGCGTCCAACACGGCGATCACCACCTCGGCCCGGTCGATGGCCTGCAGCGTCTTCACGATGCTGAACTTCTCGACCATGTCGTCGACGCGGGCGCGGCGACGCACGCCGGCCGTGTCGATGAGGGTATAGGCCTGGCCGTCGCGCTCGAAGGGCACGAACACGGAATCGCGGGTGGTGCCGGGTTTGTCGTAGGTGACGAGGCGCTCCTCGCCGAGCAGCCGGTTGATGAGCGTGGATTTGCCGACGTTGGGGCGGCCGATGATCGCCACGTTGATGCGCGCGGCCAGCTCCTCCGGCAGGTCCGTGTCGGGCGGCAGGGGATCGAGTATCGCCTCCATGAGCGCCGCTACGCCCTCGCCGTGGGCAGCGGCGATCGCGTGCGGCTCACCGAGCCCGAGGGAATGGAACTCCGCGGTCACCACCTCGGTGCGCATGCCCTCGGTCTTGTTGACGGCGAGCCGCACGGTCTTGCCCATGCGCCGCAGCTGCATGGCCACCGCCTGGTCGGCGCCGGTCAGGCCCGCGCGCCCATCCACCAGCAGGATGGAGACGTCCGCCTCGCTCACCGCCTTCAGGGTCTGCTTGGCCATGGGGCCCTTGACCCCCTCCTCGTCGCCGTCCAGTCCCCCGGTGTCCACCACCACGTAGGGGCGTGGCCCCAGCTTGCCGAATCCGTATTGGCGGTCGCGGGTGAGCCCCGGCACGTCCGCCACCAGCGCGTCGCGCGAACGCGTCAGCAGGTTGAACAGCGTGGACTTGCCCACGTTGGGGCGGCCGATGAGGGCGATGACTGGCAGCATGCTGGGTCCTCGTGCCCCATTGTGAGCTAGGAAGCCCTGGGTCAGCAGAGCTTCTGCGGTGCAGGGGTTCGCCGCATCGCGGCGAACGGGTAGGCAGGAGCCTACCCCGGACTTTGTGGCGGAGCAGGACGTGTAGCCACAAAGCACCGCATACAAACCCTATCTATCTGAAAAATCCAGGGATGGATTTTTCAGAAATACGTTCGGAGCGTTCCGCAGCTTTCCGCGGAACGCGTCACTGCGTCTTGATGGGCAAGACGCCGTAGGAGGCGATGTCGCCGCCGGTCGAGACCGCGATCAGCCGGTCTCCCATCACCAACGGCGGCACGTTGATGCGCGAACTGCCGAGGCTGACGCGGGCCATGAGGCTGCCGTCCAGTTTCGAGAGGAAATGCAGGTCGCCTTCGATGCCGCCCACCACCACGGCGTCCCCGAACGGGACCGGCACGGTGAGGTCGTGGGCGCGCAACACGGGCTGGCTCCAGACGGCGACGCCGGTGGCCTTGTCCAGGGCCCACACGGTGCTGTGCAGGTCGGTGACGTAGACGTGCGTCTGGTCGACGCTCACGCCGGTGTAACTCGCCATCTCCCGCGCCCACAGCACCTGGCCGTTCTGGCGCGTGATGGCCATCACCTGTCCTTGGTAGGCGACCGCATAGACGTCGTCGCCCGCCACCGCGATGATCCCGTCCAAGTCGGCGACGCGCGACAGCTCGTTGCTGCCGCTGGGTGCGCCCACGGGGGTCTGCCAGGCCTGCGAACCGTCGTCCACCTTGAGCGCCACCAGCCGGCCGTCGTCGAGACCCACGAGCACCTGGCGATCCAGGATGACCGGCATGGAGGCGCCGCGCAGGGACAGGCGCGGCACGTCGTAGGCGGTCTTCCAGCGCTGCCTGCCGCTGTCCGCCGCGAGCGCCAATACCCGGCCGTCGGTGGTGCGCACCACGACGATGCCGGCCCCCACCGCGGGGCTCGCGAGCACTGCACCGTCCACAGGGCTCTGCCAGAGGATGTGCCCATCCTTCGCGTCGAGCGCGATCACCATGCCGCCCTCGGCGGCGACGGCTACCATGCCGTCGTTGACGCCGGGACCGGCCGTGAGCTCAAGCTTGGTATCCGTCTTCCAGCGGGTGCCGCCGTTCTTAGCATACAGGGAATAGACGTCGCCACTGTGGGTGAGCGTGTACAGATCCGTGCCGTCGCTCACCACGTCGAGGTGCAGCAGCAGGGTCTCCTCGGCGGCGGACAGGGTACGGCTCCAGGCTTCCAGGACCTTGAGCTGTGGGGTGAACGTCGTAAGCGGCGCTGGGGGCTCGACGTTGTCGCTGGCACAGGCGGCCAGGAGCGACGCGAGCAGGAATGCGGGAAGGAGGCGCATCATTTGGCGGCCTTCTGCCCGAGGGCGTCGAGTTTCATCTGCACCAGCGAGCGGTCGCCGAGCGTGTCCGTCCAGGCATCCAGCGCCTGCTTATAAGCGGCGCGCGCCTCGTCCGTCTTGCCGAGCTTCGCATAGGCGTCGCCCTTGAGTTCCGCATACAGCGGCGCGAAGCCGCCCGCGTCCGCCCCACCGAGCGAGTCGACCGCTGCCTGGGCGTTGCCGGCAGCGAGCTGGAGCCGCGCGAGACGCAGCCGCGCCAGGAGCTTCAGGCCGTCGTCCTTGCTGTGCTGCATCACCCAGTCGAGCTTCTGCTCGCCGTCGTCGAGCTTGCCGGCGGTGGCCTCGAGCTGCGCGAGCGCGAACGCCGCCTGACTCGCGTAGGCGGTATCGTCGTAATCCTTCATGATCTGATCGCCCAGCTTCGTCGCAGCCGCCTGGTCGTGCTGCGCCAGGGCCGCGGAGAGCTGTGCGAACAGCGTCGACGCCGCCTCGCCGCGCGCTTCGACGCGGTACTGCCAGTAGCGCCAGCCGCCGACCACGACGATGGCGATGAGCGCGCCCGAGAGGATGGGCTGGTAGTTCTCGCGCCACCATTTCTTGGCGAGCTCCAGCCGTTCCAGTTCCGATAGATTTTCGTCCACACTTCACTCCTTAAGGAGAAATCGCCGGGCCCGTCAGACGGACCCGTTCAATCCAGTAACTTCCCGAGCCGCGCCGGGAGCGCGTCCCAGTCCAGGCTCTCCTGTTCGCCGCCGCGCAGGGGCTTGAGCGTCGCCCGCCCTGCCGCCGCTTCCTCCTCACCGAGGATGAGCGCGAAGCCGGCGCCGCTCTTGTCGGCGCGCTTCAATTGGTGACCGAAGCCGCCGCCGCTGCAATCCATCTGCAGCCTCAGGGCCGGGAGTTTCTCGCGCAGACCCTCGGCGAGCCTGAAGGACTCGCGCTCGGCGCGCTCGCCCACTCTCACAAGATAGACATGCGGCTGGGCGTCGGGCACCGCGCTACCGGCGTCCTCCATCAGCGCCACCAGGCGTTCCACGCCCAGGGCGAAACCGATGCCCGGCGTGGGCTTGCCGCCCAAGTGCTCCACCAGGCCGTCGTAGCGGCCGCCGGAACAGACCGCATCCTGGGCGCCCGCCTGAGGGATGATCCACTCGAACACCGTGCGGCTGTAATAGTCCAAGCCGCGGACCAGCCGCGGGTTGACCGTGTAGACGACCCCGGCGCCGTCCAGGAACCCCTGCAGTCCCTCGAAATGGGCGCGGGACTCCCCGTCCAGATGATCCAGCAGGCTCGGTGCCGCCGCGAGCACCTCGCGCATGGCCGGATTCTTGCTATCCAGCACCCGCAGCGGGTTCGTGCTCAAACGCCGCTGGCTGTCTTCGTCGAGCTGCCCGCGGTGCTTCTCCAGATAGGCCACCAGCGTCTCGCGGTAAGCAGCGCGCGATCCCGGCGTGCCGAGTGAGTTGATCTGCAGCCGCACGGCGCCGTCCCTGAGTCCGAGGCGTCTCCACAGGCGCGCGCTCATCAGGATCAGCTCCGCGTCGATGTCCGGCCCCGCGAGGCCGAAAGCCTCCACGTTGATCTGGTGGAACTGGCGGTAGCGGCCTTTCTGGGGCCGCTCGTGCCGGAACATGGGGCCCGCGCACCACAGGCGCTGCACCTGGTTGTAGAGTAGTCCGTTGCTGAGGCCGGCGCGCACCATGCCGGCGGTCGCCTCGGGACGCAGCGTCAGGCTCTCCTCGCTGCGGTCGATGAAGGTATACATCTCCTTCTCGACGATGTCCGTGGTGTCGCCGATGGAGCGCTTGAAGAGCTCCGTCTTCTCCACGATGGGGATGCGGATCTCGCGGTAGCCGTAGGATTCCAGCACCTCGCGGGTGACGTGCTCCAGGCGCTGCCAGCGCGGCATCGCCTCCGGCAATATGTCGTTCATGCCCCGCACGGGCTCGATGAATTTCGCCACCGCTGTATCCCGTCCCCTGTATGGCGTCAGCCGCCCGGCTTGCTGAGCTTGAAGCGCGCCGTGTTGTCGGGCCGCGTGTAGGAAGCCACGTCGAAAGACGCGCCGTCCACCTGGATGCTCACGCCCGGCGCGTTGCCGAGGAAGACCTGCAAGGGACCCGCGCCGGAGAGCTCCAGACTGCCGCCTGCGGGCGCCAAGTCGTAGTAGATGCGCTTGCCGCCCGCGTCGTATACCTCGATCCAGGACGCGGAACTCAAGCTGAAGACCGCATGGGTGAGCGACCCGTCCGCTGCCGCAGCGGGCGGCTTCGCGCTCACCGCGGCGTTCGCGACACCGCCGGCGGCCGGGCGGCTCTCACGCGCGGCGCGCGGCGCGGGTGCGGCGGGTTTCACCGGGGGCGGAGCGAGCGCCGGCTCCGGCTTGGGCGCGGGTTTCTGCTCGGCGGCGGGTGCCGTCGCGACGTCCGCCACCGTCGGCACCGCGGTGCTCACGACGGGTACCGGTGTCGTGGCGGTTGGCGCCGCGCTCAAGGTCGCGGCGGGCGGGGACGGCCGCGAAAGCCACCAGACCACCGCGATGCCGAGCGCGAGGATGAGCGCGCCGGAGACGGCACGCAGGGTCCATTCGCGGCTGCGCGGGTGCATGCCGCCCAGCGGGTGCTGCGTGACCAGCGGCGGCGGCGGCGGCTTGTTCTGGGTCTGTTCGTATCCCGACAGCACCTGGTTCTCGGCGATGCCGAGGGCGCGGGCGTAATTCCGCAGGTGTCCGCGCACGAACACCGGCTCCCCGAGCACGGCGTAGTCGCCGCGCTCGAGCGCGTCGATCATGGCATCGCCGACGTGCAATTCCTGCGCCACCTGGCGCACGGTCAGGCCGCGTCCTTCGCGGGCGGCCTTGAGATCGGCGCCGGGGCGGATCGCGGCCTCAGCCTGGGTTTCCGGCATGACCGCCCGCCTGGTTCGAGAGTTGTTGCGCCTGGGGTGAATCGGGGAAGCGCTTGTAGATCTGCTTGACGTAGTCCGACGCGCCCTGGCGGTTGCCGAGCGCCTGCTCCGTCTGCACCCCTAGCATGAGGATGTCCGGGCTCAGCTGCACGCCGCTGTCCGGCTGGCCGGCCAGTGCGGTGTAGCGCTCGATGAAGGCGCGGGCCTGCAGGTATTTCTTCTGGTTGTAGGAGAGCTGGGCCATGCCGAAGAGCGCGCCCGGCAGGTTCGGGTTGATCTGCAGGGCCCTGCGGAAATACTGCTCGGACGCCGCCGGGTCCGGTATCTGTCCGGCGCAGAGGCCGGCGTTGGCGTAGGCCCAATCCGGCGTCGCATACAACGGGTTCACCGCCGCCTTGAGGAAATAGTCCACCGAGTCCTTCGGCCGGCCGTGCTGGCAGAGGTACGTGGCGTAGTTGTTCTGGATCTCCGGATCGTCCGGTCCCTTGCGCAACGCGATCTTGTAGTTGTCTTCCGCCCGCTGGCTGTCGCCAGTGACGGCGTACACCATCGCCTCGGCCATGTAGGCCTGGGCGTTGTCCGAGTCCTGCTGCAGGGCTTTCTGGATCTTCTGCATCGCCACGTCGCGCTGGCCCTGTTGCAGGTAGCGGATGCCGAGCGCCACGTTCTCCTGGGAGGCCTGCTTCATCGAATATTTCTCGCTCGAGAACTGCGGTGACTCGCTGCTGGTCACGCAGCCGGCGAGCGACAGGGCGGCGGACAGCAGGGCGATGCGCGGGTTCATGGCTGGGCCTCCACGGTACGGCTATGGCTTCGGGCGCGGCGGATGCGGTCGTCCACCTTGCCGGCGAGCTGGCCGCAGGCCGCGTCGATGTCGTCGCCGCGGGTGCGGCGGGTGATGGTCACGATGCCACGGCCCCACAGGAGCTCCGCGAAACGGTCGATCACGACCTGGGACGAGCGCCGGTACTCGGTGCCGGGGAAGGAATTGAACGGGATCAAATTGACCTTGCAGGGCACGTCCTTCACCAGCCGGGCGAGTTCCGCCGCCTGCTCGAGGCTGTCGTTCACGCCCTCGAGCATCACGTACTCGAAGGTGACGTGCGCGTGCTGGTGGTCCTTGGCTGCCACGTAACGGCGGCAGACCTCCATCAGTTCCGCGATGGGGTGCACCTTGTTGATGGGTACGAGCACGTCCCGCAGCGCGTCGTTCGGAGCGTGCAGCGACACGGCGAGGGCCACGTCAGCCTCCTCCGCCAGTTTATACATCGTCGGCACCAGCCCCGAGGTGCTCACGGTGACCCGCCGTTTCGAGAGCCCGTAGCCGAAGTCGTCCAACAGCACCTTGAGCGCCGTCAACAGGTGCTTGTAGTTCGCGAGCGGCTCGCCCATTCCCATGAACACGATGTTGGTGATCACCCGCTCGCCGCCGGGTGTGGCATTGAGCCGCTGGTTCGCCATCCACACCTGGCCGACGATCTCCGCCGCCGTGAGGTTGCGGTTGAAGCCCTGCTTGCCGGTGGCGCAGAAACTGCAGTCCATGGCGCAGCCCACCTGGGAGGAGATGCACAGCGTGCCGCGCCCCTCGTCGGGGATCAGCACCGTCTCGATGTTGTTGGCCGCGTCCATGCAGAGCAGCCACTTGCGGGTGCCGTCCTCGGAGAGCTGCTCGGTGATGACCTCCGGTGGCCGCACCTCGGCGACCGCGGCGAGCTTCTCGCGCAGCGCCTTGCCGAGGTCGGTCATGGCCTGGAAGTCGGCGACGCCGCGGTGGTAGATCCACTTCATCACCTGGCGCGCACGGAACGGCTGCTCGCCGAGCGCCGTGAAGAACGCCTCCAGCCCCGGGCGGTCGAGGCCCAGCAGGTTGGTCTTGGCGGCGTTCCCGGTCATGGTCTCAGCGGCTGCGCGGGCAGAGGTCGAGCCCGGAGAAGAAGAACGCGATCTCCTCGCGCGCTGTCTCGGCGGCGTCGGAACCGTGCACCATGTTCTCGTCCACGGTCTGGGCGAAGTCGCCGCGGATGGTGCCTTTGGCGGCCTTCTTCGGGTCGGTGGCGCCCATCACGTCGCGATTCTTGAGGATGGCGCCCTCGCCCTCCAGCACCTGCACCATCACCGGGCCGGAGACCATGAAGTCGACCAGCGGCTTGAAGAAGGGCCGCTCGCGGTGCACCGCGTAGAAGGCCTCCGCCTGGGCGCGGGACAGTTGCAGCATGCGGGCGGCGACGATCCTGAGGCCCGCCTTCTCGAAACGGGCATAGACCTCGCCGATCTGGTTCTTCGCCACGCCATCGGGTTTGACGATGGACAGGGTGCGTTCGATAGCCACGAAACATCTCTCCGGACATTGGGGTGGATCGGAGCCGGAGACTCGGGAGGGGGTCAGCCCGCCCTTAGGCCCTCTGGGGCCCGGGACTTCCGGCGATTTTCAGACGGGGGATTTTACCGGCTGGAGGCCGGGTGAGGCAATGAAAATCTCAGAAATTCCGGGAGTTAGAGCCTCCCGGAGCGTGTTCAGACGGTAAAACTCTCGCCGCAACCGCACTCGTCTTTGACATTCGGGTTGTGGAATTTGAAGGACTCATTCAAGCCTTGGCGGACGTAGTCCACCTGGGTGCCGTCCAGGTAAGGCAGGCTCTCGCGGTTCACCAATACCTTGACCCCCTGGTCCTCGAACACCACATCCTCGGCGGTGGGCGCCCCGGCGTAATCCACCACGTAGGCGAAACCGGAGCAGCCGGTCTTCTTCACGCCCAGGCGCAGGCCCGTGGCACCGCCCTGCTGGTGCAGGTGGTTCTTCACGCGCTCGGCGGCGGTCGGAGTGAGGGTGATGGCCATCTTGATCTCTCTGCTCAGGCCGTCTCCAGCCTGGATGCCATATTGTACCGCGCCAGCGCGGCCTCGAGGGCGTCCTCCAGCAGCAGGGCCGCGGAGCGTTTGGTGGGTGGGAGCCCGAGCTCGTCCGCCAAAGCCAGGGCGCGGAAGCCCCGCAGTTCCGGCAGCGCCAGTCCCTTGAGGCGCTCGCTCGCCATCGAGCAGAGCGCCACGCTCGCCGGGCAGCCGTATA
>DATIEQ010000108.1:0-7170 GCA_035455665.1 Gammaproteobacteria bacterium
CGTCCCACAGAAGCCACCGCGGTCACTCCCGTATCCGCCGGGAAACCCGTGAGTTCCTTCAACACCTGGTTGCTGCGGGTGTCGAAGACGAGCAATGTCCCGTCGCCCATGTGCGAGATGAAGAGGCGTCCCGTAGCGCTATCTTCACTCTGGTAATCGAAACGGGTGGTCCCGCCCGGGAGCGGGATCTCGGCCCGCACCGCCAAGGGCAGGGGCGGCACAGCCGCCTCCGCTGCCGGCGGCAGGGCAGGCAGGAGCATCGCGAGCAGCAGGAGCGGTTTGGTCACGGGAATAATCTTCTCAGGAATGAAGCTCCCCTGCTCCGGTAAAATAGAGCCATGAAGGTGATCCTCATCGGCGCCACGGGCATGGTCGGCCAAGGAGTGCTGCGGGAATGCCTGCGGGCCCAGGATGTAGCCGGCGTCCTCGTGGTCGGTCGTACAAGCCTGGGGAAACTGAATCCCAAACTCAAGGAGCTCCTGCAGCCGGACCTCTTCACCCTCTCGCGCGTGCGCGAGCAGCTTTCAGGGTATGACGCCTGCTTCTTCTGCCTGGGCGTGTCCTCCGCCGGCATGAGCGAGGGGCAGTACGGCCACCTGACCTACGATCTCACTCTCGGGATCGCCGAGCTCCTGGCGGAGCTCAATCCGGACATGGTCTTCACCTACGTCTCCGGCGCCGGCACCGACAGCAGCGCACAGGGCCGCAGCATGTGGGCCCGGATCAAAGGTAGGACCGAGAACGAACTCCTGCGCCTGCCCTTCAAGGCTGCCTACATGTTCCGCCCGGGACTCATCCAGCCGCTCCACGGCATCCGCTCCAAGACCCGCGCCTATCGCCTCTTCTATAGGTTGACCTCCCCCCTGCTGCCCCTGCTCCGCCGGATGTTCCCGGACCAGATCCTCACCACCGAGCAGATGGGCCGCGCCATGCTCACGGCGGTCCGCAACGGCGCACCGAAGAGCATCCTCGAGAGCGCAGATATCCGGGCAATCGCTCTTTAAAGATCGACCATCAAGGAACTCCACGTGCAGATGTCTGACATCCCCTTCGGGACAACGACCTGGTCCGACGTAGAAAGGACCGAGCACGCCGGCGATGCCGGTAAAGCCTTCTGGGCTCGAAACAACGTTTCGAGCGGGCGCACAGGGACCCATAGGGGAGTGCGCCCTGGACCACAAGCGGAGCAGGACAGCGCAGCGCGTGGCGCGACAGTTCGGCGCTAGGCTACATAGGAACCCAACAAATGAAGATGTCCGATATATCCTTTGGCACGACGGACTGGACCAAATTGGAGCGAACCGAGCATAAGGGTGACCGCGGCCTTGCGTATTGGAGAACACAAAACTTTGGCACTCTCCGCGTGCGCATGGTGGAATACACCCCCGGCTATGTATCGAACCATTGGTGCAAGAAAGGCCATATCCTGCTGTGCCTCGACGGTGAGCTGCATACGCGCCTCGAGGATGGACGGCAGTTCATCCTCAAGCCCGGCATGAGTTACCAGGTAGCGGACAACGCCGAGGCGCACCGTTCGTCTACGCCGGTCGGAGCAAAACTTTTCATCGTGGATTGAGCGCGCGCGCTGCCATGCCCGAACCTGCATTTGCTCCTCGGGCTATGATGTAAACCTCCCCTACTGCCAGGAACACGCATGGCCAAAACCACCGGGCCGGATCTCACCTCCGGCGTAGCCCTGAGCGATGTAGTGGAAGGCAAGCCGCTGCTCGGCCACGTAGGCAAGGATCCCGTCCTGCTGGTGAGGCTCAAGGACGGGTATTCCGCCGTGGGCGCCGTCTGCGCCCACTACCACGGGCCCCTGGAGAAAGGCCTGGTGGTGGGCGAGACCGTGCGTTGCCCCTGGCACCACGCCTGTTTCAGCCTCCGGGACGGCGAAGTGCTCGGCGCACCGGGTTTGAATTCGCTCCCCAGTTGGAAGGTGGAACGAGAGGCGGACCGCCTGTACGTGCGGGACATGCTCCCGCCCCTCGCCCGCTCCTCGCGCAGACCGCCCGCTGGCGCCCAAGCCCCCTCGTCCATCGTCATCGTGGGCGGCGGCGCAGCGGGCGAAGCGGCGGCCACGACTCTCAGGTTCTGCGGTTACACGGGGCCTGTGACGATCATCAGCGCCGAAGCCAGCCTGCCCCCGGACCGGCCGAACCTTTCCAAGGATTACCTGGCGGGGACGGCGCCCGCCGCCTGGGTACCGATACGCGGCGAGCCCTATTACCAGAAGCAGGATATCGCCCTGCTGCGCAACACCCGCGTAGCGGGTATCGATGCGACGAAGAAGATCCTGCGCACGGTGGACGGGCGCGAATTCGCCTACGGCGCCCTGCTGCTCGCCACCGGCGCCGAACCGGTGAAGCTCCCCACGCCCGGCGCCGAGCTTCCCCACGTGCATTACCTGAGGACCGTCGCCGACAGCGAGAGCATCATCCAGGGCGTGCAGGCGGGCGCGAAGCGCGCTGTCGTCATCGGCGCGAGCTTCATCGGTCTCGAAGCAGCCGCCGCCCTGCGCACCCGCGGCCTGGAAGTCCACGTCGTCGGTCCTGAAGCGCGGCCGCTGGAGCGGGTCCTCGGTCCGCAACTCGGCGATTTCATCCGTTCCCTGCACGAGTCCAAGGGCGTGATATTCCATCTGGGCCAGACCGTGACGCGCATCGAAGCTGAGCGGGCCGTGCTGAGCAGCGGCGGCAAGCTTGCCTGCGAGCTCGTGATCATCGGCGTCGGCGTGCGGCCGGTCACCGCACTGGCGGAACAGGCGGGGCTCGCCATGGACCGGGGCGTGCGGGTGGACGAATACCTGCAGACGAGCGCGCCGGGCATCTACGCTGCAGGCGACATCGCCCGCTGGCCGGACCGCCGCGGCGGTACCTCCATCCGCGTGGAGCATTGGGCCGTGGCCCAGCGCCAGGGCCAGACCGCGGCGCGTAACATGCTGGGCTACCGCGAGCCCTTCACCGCGGTGCCCTTCTTCTGGAGCCAGCATTACGACGTGGCGGTGAACTACGTCGGCCATGCGGAGAAATGGGATAGCCTGGAGCTGGACGGAGATCCGGCCAAGCTCGACTGCACCGTCAACTACAAGCTCGGCGGCAAGCTGCTCGCCCAGGCGACCCTCTACCGGGACATGCAGAGCCTCGAGACCGAGGCGGCTATGGAGAGGGAGTAAACGGGGGCGCCAGCACGAAGGACGTGGCGTCCACGGATGGCAAAAAGAAGCCCCACTTGCGTGGGGCTTCTCATAATAGGCAGGTCTGAGCTATTTACTTCGCCGGTTTCTTGAAGCGGAAGATGAACTGATCGGTATGCCCGCGGATCGCCTGGTCGAACACCGCCGCAGTGTGCGGATCGGCCGGGTTCTTGAGCGCATCGCTCTCACCATCGAACACGAAGCCGGCGGCCTCGATCTCCTTCTTCACCGCCTCCGGGTCGACGCGATGCAGGGTGTCGGTGTCGGCGAAGCCCGAACCGGCAGTGGCCACATGGTCGATGACCACGAACACGCCGCCAGGCTTCAAGCCGGCGAACACCTTCTTGTTGAACGCCGCCATGTCCACCGGACCCATGAACTTGTCGTGGTAGTCGTGGTAGTTCTGGCAGGTGAACACCAGGTCTGCGGGTTCGGGGATCACCAGGTCCGCCGACGCCTGCTGTAACAGAGCGACGTTGGTGTAAGGCGCCTTCGTCACCAGGCCCTGCCAAGTAACGAGGCTCTTGGCGGCATACTTCTGCATGCCGTCGGGCCATACGGTGTAGACGTGGCCGTTGACGCCCACGATGCTGCTGAACGCACGGGTCCAGTAGCCTTGACCCGGCACCAGCTCCACGACCTTCTGTCCCGGCTTCACACCGGCGAAGGTCATGACGGCCGCCAGTTGGCGGCGCGCGTCATCGGCGCTGTCCTCTTTCCGCGCCGGATCGTTGAGCGCGGCGGTGACGTAGGCCGGGACCGCGCTCTTGGTATCTGTGGACGCGGCGCAGGCCAGGAAGGGCGCCGCGAAAACGATGGCTATGGCAGGAAGAGTCAGACGCATGGCGGATTACCTCTCGTTGACGAGGAGGCGATTGTAGCCCCACAGCGGCTGAACGATCGCGACACCGGTCGTGACGCTTGGATCCTGTGGAGTTTACCGGCTAGCACTGACGCGTCCCTCGTCTGCTGCCGCTCCCCGCTGAGGCAGTATCGACGGGGCTTGATGCCTGCGTATTGGTGTACTATACTACTATAACACTTAAGGAATTGGCCGAGAAATGGGCCAAATCCGCGTATGCGGCGGGAGTCCGGGCCCGAGATCTCATGCCCTATCAAGAACCGGCTGGAACCGGGGAGAGAACACCATGACCACGCTCAGCAAGAATGCCCGCATCGCCGGATTCTTTTACCTCATGCTCATGACGGCCCCCTTACGGCTGCTCTATATCCCCGGCGCCCTGTATGTAGCCGGGGACGCGACTGCCACGGCCGGCAACATCGCCGCCCACGAGACGCTGTTCCGTCTCGGCATCCTGAGCGACCTATTCACCGCCACCATGACCCTGTTCCTCACGCTCGCCTTCTACCGTCTGTTCAAGGCCGTGGACCGCAGCCTCGCCGTGCTGGTAGTGATCCTGGGCGGCGTATTGCCCTGCGCCATCTACTTCTTCAACGTGATGAACGACTTCGCCGCGCTGCTCATCGTCAAGGGCGGCACTTTCCTCGCCGCGTTCGACCCGCACCAGCAGGACGCGCTCGCCATGCTGTTCTTCCGCATCCATGGCCAGATGATCAACGCCGCCGAGGTGTTCTGGGGCCTGTGGCTCATCCCCCTGGGTCTGCTCACCATCCGCTCGAACTTCCTGCCCAAGCTCTTGGGCTGGTGGCTCGTCCTCAACGGCGCCGACTACGTCCTCCAGAGTTTTACCGGGATCCTGTTGCCGCAGTACGACGACGTGATCTCCACCTATTCCTTCCCCATCATGTTCGGCGAACTCGCGTTCATGCTGTGGCTGCTCATCTTCGGCGCGAAAGAACGGCCCATGGCAGCGGCCGGGTAGCGGGGCGATCCGCATCGGCATTTTTTCATGAATGCTACATTCGAATAGGGAGAAGACCATGTCATCCAAGAAGACCCTGAGCCTGCTGGTGATCTCGGCCGTACTTTCAGCCCCCGCCTATGCGGGCACGGTGCCCGACGAGGCGGTGAAGGACGCGGACGGCGGGTACTTCCACAAGGAGCTCGCGCTCGTGGAGCCACTGGTCAAGGACCATGCCCAGGATGCCGAAGTCCAGTTCCGCTACGGCCAGGCCCTGGCCGGCATCGGCAAGCTGGATGACGGCATCGCCGCCCTGAAGGCCGCCATCGCGATCGACCCCAACAAAGGCATCTACCATCGGCTGCTCGCCGAGACTTACGAGCAGAAGGCCCAGCAGGCAACGAGCCCGTTTGGCATGTTCGGCCTCGCCAAGGCACTACCGGTGGAATTCCAGGCCGCAGTCCAACTGGACCCCTCCGATGTCCAGGCCCATGTGGACATGGCCATGTTCTACATCATGGCGCCCGGCCTCTTCGGTGGAAGCTACTCCAAGGCGCACGCGGAAGAGGAGATCATCGACAAGCTGGATCCGATCCAGGGCTTGCAGGTGCGCGCCAGCGAAGCGGCGAACAAGGACGACGTCGCCGGGGCCGAGACCCTGCTGAAGCAAGCTATTGTCCAGGACAAGACCACCGGGAGCCTCATCGCCCTCGGCCTCGTGTATACGGACGCGAAACGCTACGACGATGCGTTCGAGACCTTCCGCGATGCGACCGACAAGGACCCGAAGGCCTATGCCGCCTGGTACCAGATCGGGCGGGTGGCGGGCTTCGCCAAGACGAACTACGACGAGGGTATCGCAGCCCTCAAGCACTATCTCACCTTCGACGACATGCCGGACAACATACAGACACCGGCCTGGGCCCATTACCGCCTGGGCAACCTCTACGAGTACCAGGGTCAGAAGGACCTGGCGCGCGCCGAGTATCAGGCGGCGGACTCCGCGAACGCCGGCGACGACAACCTGAAATCGAAGCTCGAGAAAGCGATGTCGCGGCTTGAATAGTCAGCGGGGCGTTCAGGACGGCGAGCGAAGCATGAATAGCGTAGCGGAAGCCAAAGATGCATGATTCCCACATATTGGTCTTCATCCATATCTTCGGCGGGCGAGCAGCGCTGCTGCGAGCGGGCGTACATGGGCCTATGGGGCACTACGCCCCGGACAGCGAGCACAGCATGGACTGCGTAGCGAGAGCCGAATATGCATGATTCCCATATATTGGTATTTATCCACATATTCGGCGGCTGCCTCGCCATCATTACCGGCTTCCTGGCGCTGTTCCTGCGCAAGGGTTCGCGCAACCATCGCCGTGCCGGCAACGTCTTCTTCGGCTGCATGATGGTCATGGCCTCGGTGGCCACCTACATGGCCTTCGTGGGCACCGAGGTCAAGGGCCCCAACATGGGCAACGTCATGGGCGGCAGCATGGCCTTGTATCTGTCGTTCACGGCTTGGCGCGCGGCCCGCCACAAGGATGGGGAGAAAGGGCCTCTGGATTGGGTCGCGTTCCTGGCCATCACGGCACTTGCCATAGGCTTGGTCGCGTACGGCGTCCATTCGACGCATATGTTGACGCGACCGATAGACGAACCCCCGCCCGCGGCGCCGTTCATCTTTGCCAGTGTCGCGTTTCTTTGTGCCGGCCTCGACCTGCGCATGCTGCTGCGGGGCCTGCACGGCGCCCAACGCATCGCGCGTCACCTCTGGCGCATGTGTCTGGCGCTGTTCTTCGCCGCCAGCTCCTTCTTCATCGGCCAGCCGCAGGTGTTCCCCCACTGGCTGCACCAGACGCACCTCTTGCTCGTACCGAGCCTGGTCACACTGATCACCCTCTTCTACTGGCTCACCCGCGTAGTCATCACGAAGACGTTCAAGTGGAAATCATCGGCCGCCGCTGCACCGGCACCGGAAGCCCAATTGTCTGGGAGATGAACCGCCAGAATGAATGTACGTATAGGGAACTATTGAGCACCGTTCCCATCCATCTCTAGTACCACTAAGGAGCGGACATGCCGGCACGCAGAAGTGATTTCTCACCCCAGATCTACGCTCGGGCCGGCGGGCTGCTGTACCTATACATCATCGTCGCC
>DATIEQ010000109.1:0-2801 GCA_035455665.1 Gammaproteobacteria bacterium
TCACATACGAGATCACCGCGGCAGGCGATCATCTGTTCCCGAAACGCTATGACACGCTGTCGCTAAACTTGGTGGACGCCGTGGCGGAACAGCTCGGCGAGAGGGCGTTGGTCACCCTGCTCACGGCGTTGACCGATCAGCAAGTGGAGTACTGGCGGCCTAAACTCGCGGGTAAGTCCCTGGCGGAACGGCTCAAGGCCCTCAAAGGCATATATTTCGAGGACGATAGCCATACGAGCGTGCAGCGCGATTCCAGGGGTTACGTGCTGGTAGAGCGGAATTGCCCCTTCCTCAATGTGGCGCTCCGCCGCCCGCGTCTGTGCAGCGTGACCGTCTCCGCTCTCACCCGTCTTCTCGGTGTACGCGTGGTGCGCGAGGAGCGATTCCAGGACGGAGACCGGCGTTGTGTCTTCCGGGTGCTGGCGGACGAGCCCGTGGACGTGCGTCGTTTCCGTTTCAGGCTCGAAGAAGATAGCGTCCTCTCCGCTGCTTAAAAGGCTCGAGCCCGGCGCTTGTACCACCCCGTGAGGCTCAGTCGCGCTCGTCGCGACGGCAACACCTCATGGGGGACTTGCTCGCTCAGGAAACAGACGAGCGTGCCTGCCTGAGGCTGGATCTTCACCCCTTCTTCCATCCCGGCCGGATAAAGACATAGCTCGCCGCCATCCTCCGTGGTCCAGGCCTCGTTGAGATACAGGACCAGGGATACCACCCGCTCTCCGCCGTCCTGGAACCGGTCCAAATGCCGCGCATAGCGAGCACCGGCCGGGTAACAGGCATAGTGCCCCTCGAACTCATACAGACCAAGGTACGTAAAGGCGTTGATGGCATAGCGCAACGCTTCCAGCTCGTGTTGGACGCAGCGCTCGGCTTGTGGCGCATTCCCGTTCTCAAGCCACAGGATCCGGTCGCCCCGCACCTCGTGTCGCTCCAAACCTTCACGGCCGACGCCCGCTTTCGTGAAGCGGCCTTCATCCTGCAGCGTCTCTGCTTCACGCCGCAGTGCAACGCTTCGCTCCACTGGAAGGAAGGACCCCAGCGCCGCCCAATGCCGGATCGCGAGCTGCTGTGCCAACTGATCAGAGGCAGTGCTTCCGGCCGCCGGTAAGCCGCTGAATGCGCCCGCGATTCGCGCTTCACGACTCAAGTGTTAAATGCCTCTGCGGAGAAACGGCCTCTGTTCCGCGGTTTCTCCCGGGAAACGCTCTAAAAAGACTTATAACTTCTTGATTCATATGGACATTACAAAAAGTATCTAAAAACCCTTCCCGTGGCCGGGGAAATGTCTAAAATTTGCCGCCGATCGAACGATTTGAGATCAAATCGTCGAGTAGCAACATCAATTTACATCCCCTTCCTGCACTGTGGTGAACGAAATGAAGAAATTTGCCGTTGTCCTTTCCGCCGTTGCTCTCACGCTGGCCCTGGCTGCCTGTGGCAAGAGCGAGCAGCCCGAGTCCGCTCCGGCTGCCAGCACTGCCGCTGCCGCTCCGGCTGCCAGCACTGCCGCTCCGGCCGCTCCGGCTGCCAGCACGGCTGCTGCTCCGGCTGCCAGCACCAAGAAGTAAGAGCGCGGGCTCGCGCACTGGTTTAACAGTGCGCCTGAACCCTCAAAGGGGTTTGGGAGACTAAAAAGGCGAATCCGGGTGATTCCGGGTTCGCCTTTTTTATTTAAGGAATATTGACGCTCAGACGGCGGCCAGAGCCGCTTCCAGATCCTTACGCAAGTCGTTGACGTCCTCCACGCCTACGGACAGGCGTATCAGGCTGTCGCTGATCCCCAGGCTCTTGCGCACCTCGGCGGGCACCGAGGCATGGGTCATGATGCCCGGGTGATCCACCAGGCTCTCCACACCCCCTAAACTTTCCGCCAAGGTGAACAGTCCGCAGTTCTCCAGGAAACGTCGCGCTTCCGGTTCGCCACCCTTGAGGTAGATGGTCACCATACCGCCAAAAGCAGACATCTGCTTCTTGGCGACGGCGTGCTCTGGATGACTCGCGAGGCCGGGATAGGCGACCCGCTGGACCTTCGGGTGCTTCTCCAGCCAAGCCGCGAGCTCCAGGGCGTTCTCGCTGTGCCGCTGCATGCGCAGCGCCAGGGTCTTGAGGCCGCGCAGGGCCAGGAAGCTGTCGAAGGGACCGGCGACCGCGCCCACGGAGTTGTGCAGGAAGGCGAGCTGCTCGGCGAGCTCGGGCTTGTGGCCCACCACGACCATGCCGCCCACCATGTCCGAATGGCCGTTGAGGAACTTGGTGGCGGAGTGCATGACGAGATCGAAGCCGTGATCCAACGGCCGCTGCAGGGCGGGTGAAGCGAAGGTGTTGTCACAGGCGGCGATGATGCCGCGTTTCCTCGCTATCTCGGCGATCATGGCGAGGTCGGCCACCTTGAGCGTGGGGTTGGTGGGCGTCTCCACCCAGATCAGGCGCGTCTCGGGCTTGAGGGCCGCCTCCAGGGCCTTGCGGTCGCGCAGGTCCACATAGCTGAACGCGAGCCCGGCGGAACGCTTGCGCACCCGCTCGAACAGGCGGTAGCTGCCGCCATACATATCGTCCATGGCGACCACGTGGCTGCCGCTGTCCAGCAGGTCCAGGATGGTGGCGGTGGCTGCGAGCCCCGAGGCGAAGGCATAACCCTGCTTGCCGTTCTCCAAATCAGCCACACACCGCTCGTAGGCCATGCGCGTAGGGTTCTGGGTTCGCGAGTACTCATAGCCCTTATGCTTGCCCGGACTCTCCTGGGCATAAGTGGACGTGGCGTAGATGGGCTGCATCACCGCGCCGGTCGTGGGGTCGGGGAC
>DATIEQ010000110.1:0-4270 GCA_035455665.1 Gammaproteobacteria bacterium
GGCTTGACCCCCCAGTACGCCGGCCTCGAGAAACTTTTCCGCGAGTTCAAGGACCAAGGTCTCGTGGTCTTGGGACTGCCCTGCAACCAGTTCGGCGCGCAAGAATCCGGGAGCGAAGCGGAGATCCGCGAGTTCTGCAGCCTCAACTACGACGTGAGCTTCCCGCTCACCTCCAAGATCGAGGTGAACGGGCCCGGCGCCCACCCGCTCTATGCCTGGCTGAGGTCCGGCAGCGGCGGCGCGGACATCCAGTGGAACTTCGAGAAGTTCCTCATCGGCAAGGACGGGCGCATCGTCAAACGCTACTCGCCGAAGACCGTGCCGGAAGATAAGAGCTTGAGAGGCGACATACAGGCGGCGCTCTAAGCAAGCGCCGTGTGATTGGACCAAGACTCTCGGGGATGAGGATGATGCAGAGGCGTGACCTCGGCCGGTTCCTGTTCGGTGCGTTCGGTGCCGCGGGCGTGCTCGCGCCCGCCTGGGGCGAAGAAGGCATGTGGACCTTCGACAACCTGCCCGTGAAGGAGATGCAGAGCGCCTACCACTACACGCCCTCGGCGGACTGGCTCGCCCAGGTGCAACAGGCGGCCGTCAGGGTCGGGAGCGGCTGTTCCGGTGCCTTGGTATCGGCCGACGGGTTGGTGCTCACCAACCAGCACTGCATAGACGAGTGCCTCGCAGAGCTCGCCACGCCGAAACAGGACTACACGGTGGACGGCTTCTATGCCCAAAGCCGCGAGCAGGAGACCCGTTGCCCGGACCTTGAGATCGACCAGCTCGTGGAGAGCGCGGACGTCACGACCCAGGTGCAAGACGCACTCAAGGGGCTCGACGGCGAACGCTACTTCAGTGCGCTGCGCTTCATCACCAGCAAGCTCGAGAGCGACTGCGTGGACGGCGACGCCCGCACCTGGAGCTGCGAGGTGACGGGTCTCTACCACGGCGGCCGTTACGCGCTCTACAAGTACCGCCGCTACCGGGACGTGCGCCTGGTGTTCACGCCGGAGAGCGGTATCGCGAACTTCGGCGGCGATCCGGATAACTTCAACTTCCCGCGCTATTGCCTCGACCTGGCGGTGCTGCGCGTCTACCAGCGTGACAAGCCCGCCCACACCGGCTATCTGCCGTTCCGCACGAACGAACCCGAGGATGGGGAGCTGGTGTTCACCGCAGGCAACCCCGGCTCCACGGAGCGCGGCTGGACGCTGGCGGAGCTGAAGTCCCTGCGCGACGACGACATCGTGCCCACGCTGCTCTACTACTCGGAGCTGCGCGGCGTGCTCGAGCAGTTCGCCAAGGAGGGCAAGGAGCAGCAGCGGCTCGCCTTCGCCAACCTCTCGGACATCGAGAACGCCATCAAGGACTACCAGGGTGAACTCGAGGCCCTGCAGGACCAGTCACAGCTGGACAAGAAGGCGGCGGACGAGGCGGCGCTGCGTGACTGGGTGATGGCCGATCCCGGGCGCCGTGCTCATTACGGCGACCCCTGGGCCGCCATCGCCACCGCCGAGGCCGCCTACCACGACCTCGTGCTGCGCTACCGCATGCTGGAGCAGGCCTGGGGGTTCCAGTCGCGGCTCTTCGATTACGCCCGCACCCTCATCCGCGCCGCAGCGGAGCGGGACAAGCCGAACGGCCGGCGCCTGCCCGAGTATCGCGACTCGAATCTGCCGGCGGTGGAAAGCTCGATGCTCGCGGTGACGCCGTCCTCACCCGATTACGAGGAACTCATGCTGGGCTGGTCCCTCACGCGCTTGCGTGCCGCGCTCGGCGCCGACGACCCGCTGGTGCGCCGCGTGCTCGGGCGGCGCTCCCCCGAGCAGCTCGCGCGGGCGGCGGTGGAAGGCACGCATCTCGATTCCGCCGGGCTGCGCAAGCAGCTGTGGGAGAACGAGCAGAACATCATCGACATCGCCGCCGATCCCATGATCGCATTGGCGCGGGCCGTGGACACAGAAGCGCGCGCCGCGCGCCAGGCCTACGAGGAGAAGGTGCAGACGGTGCTGCGCCAGCAGGGCGAACTCATCGCCCAGGCGCGCTTCGCCCGCGACGGTGCGGCGAGTTACCCGGACGCCACCTTCACCCTGCGCCTCTCCTACGGCCAGGTGCGCGGCTGGCAGGAGCCGGAAGGCCCGGTGCCCACGTTCACGGATTTCAGCGGGCTCTATGTCCGCGCTACCGGCAGCGCCCCCTTCCAGCTGCCGCAGCGCTGGCTGGACGCGCGGCCGAAGCTCGACCTCAAGACGCCGTTCAACTACGTCACCACCAACGACATCGTGGGGGGCAACTCCGGGAGCCCGGTGATCGACCGGGACGGCAAGCTCGTGGGCCTGGTGTTCGACGGCAACATCCACTCGCTCGGCGGCGACTTCTGGTACGACGCCCGCAGCAACCGCGCCGTCGCCTTGGACAACACCGCGATCCTGGCGGCGCTGCGTAAGATCTATGGCATGCCGCAGCTCGCTGATGAGCTCGTGAACGGTCACCTGTAAGGACCTCGCGGGGCTCTGTTTTTCTTGCCTCGCAGGGGCAGCGGCGTTAGCATACGCGCCCTTTTGAGCCCGGCAAGCCATGGCCACAGTCTCCGAAACCCTCGCCCAGACAAGCCCGCGCATCGGCTTCGTGAGCCTCGGCTGCCCCAAGGCGCTGGTCGATTCCGAGCGCATCCTGACCCAGCTCAAGGTGGAGGGCTACGAGGTCGTGGGGGGTTACGGCGAGGCGGATCTCGTGGTGGTCAACACCTGCGGCTTCATCGAGGCAGCCCAGAAGGAGTCGCTCGACGCCATCGGCGAGGCGCTCGCCGAGAACGGCAAGGTGATCGTCACCGGCTGTCTCGGCATGCGCGAGTCCTTGATCCGCGACCGTTTCCCGGACGTGCTCGCCATCACCGGCCCCCACGACTACGAGTCGGTGATGCGCGCGGTGCACACGCAGCTCGCGCCGCCGCCGCGCAACCCGTACCTGGATCTGATCCCCGCGAGCGGCATCAAGCTCACGCCGCGCCACTACGCTTACCTCAAGATCTCCGAGGGCTGTAACCACAAGTGCAGCTTCTGCATCATCCCGAAGCTGCGCGGCAAGCTCGCCAGCCGGCCGATCGATGAGGTGATGCGCGAGGCGGAGAAGCTGGTGAAGGACGGCGTGAAGGAACTCTTGGTCGTCGCCCAGGACACGTCCGCCTACGGCGTGGATCTGCGCTATGCCGGCGGCCGCTGGCGCGAGCAGGACTACCGCACGCACATGACCGACCTCTGCCGGGCCCTCGGCGAGTTGGGCGTGTGGGTGCGGCTGCATTACGTCTACCCGTATCCCCATGTGGACGAGGTGATCCCGCTCATGGCCGAGGACCGGGTGCTCCCCTACCTCGACATCCCTTTGCAGCATGCGAGCGCCAGCCTGCTCAAGGCCATGCGCCGGCCGGCGGCGGGTGAGAAGGCCCTGAAACGCATCCAGGCCTGGCGCGGGATCTGCCCCGACCTCACGGTGCGTTCCACCTTCATCGTCGGTTTCCCCGGCGAGACGGAGCGGGACTTCGAGGAGCTCCTGGCGTTCATCGGGGAAGCGGAGCTCGACCGGGTGGGCTGCTTCAGCTATTCGCCCGTGGACGGGGCGGACGCGAACGCGCTCCCCGGCTGGGTGCCGACGGAACTCGCCGAGGAGCGCCGCCGCCGCTTCATGGAGAAGCAGGCGGCCGTGAGTCAGGCGCGCCTCGCGCGCTTCGTGGGGCGTGAGCTCAAGGTGCTGGTGGACAGCGTCGCGGACGGACAAGCCGTGGCGCGGAGTTTCGCCGACGCGCCGGACATCGACGGCGTGGTACGGGTCGAGGGGGGCGCCACGCTCAAGCCCGGCCAGTTCGCCACGGTCAAGGTCACGGCCTGCGATGCCTACGATCTCGAGGCGGCCGTCGCCTGAAATAAGCCAATGGAAACAAGGGGCTTCAGCTCCTGAGACCCGGCATCAGGGTCCGCATCCGCCCCGGGGCCTGCTGCGTATAATCCGGCGTACAAGAATCAAGCCGGTCTTCCTGGGAGTAACACCATGTTCCGCCTGAGCTTCCTGAGCTTCGTCTTCTGCGCCACCCTGTCTGCCATGGCTGCGGCTTACGCCGCCGACACCCAGCCCCCCGTCGGCAGCGTGATCGCGGCGGTGCAGTCCCCCGCTTGGCTCGTGCACGGCACGGCGACCACACCCATCAAGCCGGGCTTGACGGTCGGCGATGGCGACACGCTCAAGACCGGCGCCGGCGGACGCGTGTACGTGGACCTGCCGG
>DATIEQ010000111.1:0-11246 GCA_035455665.1 Gammaproteobacteria bacterium
CGTCGCCATCAGGCCTAGGGCTTGGCGAGAGGCAGTTCGGTCACCTTGAGGATGGTCACCGGCGTCAGCGGCGCATTGGGCAGCGTGTCCTTCTTGTCGAAGGTGGGCACCGGGCCGTTGGGCACGGCGGCGATCTTATCCACCACGTCCAAGCCCTCCACCACGATGCCGAACACCGCATAGCCCCAGCGGTCGCCACGTGGACCCAGATGAGCGCCGTTGTCCACCAAGTTGATGTAGAAGGAACTGGTGGCTGAATGGGCATCGTCTCCCCGCGCAAAGGCGATAGTGCCGCGGCCGTTGCTTAAACCGTTGCCAGATTCGTTGGAAATAGCTGGATTGTCAGTAGGTTTGTCCTTGTAATCAGCGGTGAAATCCCCTCCCTGGATCACGAAGCCCGGTACGATGCGATAGAACGAGGTGTTGTCATAGTAATGGCTGCGCACATAGTGCAAGAAATTGTCCACTGAGAGCCGTGCACGCTGATGGTCCAATTGCACAGTGATACTGCCCAGGTTGGTATCGATGCGCACGAGCGGGTGGTCCTTGTCCGGCGTCACGGCTTTCGGCGGCGCCGGCGGCGGATAGGCGGGGGGTGGAGGAGGCGTGGGCGCCGTCTGGACGGCGGCTGCCGGTGGCGGGGTGACTGGTGCCTGGGCGCAGGCATACAGCAGCAGGGCCATGGAGGCGACGACGACGGCACGCATGGGATTCTCCCCTCGGGACGGTGGCCCACATAATAAATGAGAAGGGGCGGAGGAGCCGGTAAAAGCCCCTGATAAAATGCCGGGCTTATGACCGTCCGCACCCGCTTTGCCCCGAGCCCTACAGGCCACGTGCACGTGGGCAACGCCCGCACGGCCTTGTTCTCGGCGCTCCTGGCCGCGAAGGAAAGGGGTCAGTTCATCCTGCGCATCGAGGATACGGACGCGGCACGCTCCGACCGGGCGTTCGAGGAAGGCCTGAAGGCGGACCTGGGCTGGCTCGGCTTACGCTGGCAGGAAGGGCCGGACGAGGGCGGACCTCAGGGGCCCTACCGCCAGTCGGAACGGAGCAGCGTCTACGAGGAATATCTAAAGCAGCTCGCCGATAAGCGCCGGGTCTATCCCTGCTTCTGCAGCGCACGGGAACTGGAGCTCGCCCGCAAGGCGCAGCTCGCCGCCGGTCAGCCGCCGCGCTACGCGGGCACCTGCGCGGCACTCACGACGGAGGAGATCGAGGCGCGGGTCGCGAAGGGCCTGAAGCCTGCGCTCCGGTTCCGCGTGCCGGAGCAGGGGGAGACGGACTTCGACGACCTGATCCGCGGTCGCCAGGTGTTCGCCCACCGGGACATCGGCGATTTCATCATCCGGCGCGCCGACGGCAGCCCGGCATTCTTCTTCAGCAACGCGCTGGATGACGCGCTCATGGGCATGACCCACGTGCTGCGCGGCGAGGATCACCTGGCGAATACACCGCGGCAGCTCTTGCTGCTCGCGGCCCTGGGCCTGCCTGCACCGCGTTACGCGCACCTCTCGCTCGTCGTCGGGCAGGGCGGCGCGCCACTCTCGAAACGCGAAGGCGGTGGAAGCCTGCAGGAATTGCGCGCTGAGGGCATCTTGCCGGAGGCCTTGCTCAACTATCTCGCTCGGCTCGGTCACACCTACACCAGCAACGAGTTCATGGGGTTCAAGGCCTTGGCCGAGGATTTCGATCTCGCGCGCCTCGGGCATTCGCCGGCCCATTTCGACCACGCACAGCTCGAGCATTGGCAGAAGGAGGCGCTGCGTCACGCCGACGAGCCCTCGCTCTGGCGTTGGATGGCAGAAGGCGGACGGGGATTGGACGAGCGCGTGCCGGTGTCCGAGCGTAGCGCGTTCGTCTCCGCGGTACGTGGCAACGTGCTCCGGCCCCGGGACGCGGCCCTCTGGGCAGAAGTCGTGTACGGTGCACCTGGCGTGCCGGAGGGAGAAGCGGCGGACGCGCTCCGCAAGGCAGGCCCGGGTTTCTTCGAGGCGGCCCTTGGGGTGCTGCGGACGCAGGCACCAGAATTCAAACCCTATGCGCAGGCGGTAGGGAAGGCGGCCGGGGTCTCCGGTAAGGCGCTCTTCATGCCTCTGCGAGTGGCCCTCACGGGCAGGCTCGACGGGCCCGAGATGGATCGCTTATGGAAGCTCCTGCCGGCGAAGAGCATCGAGGCGCGCCTCAAGCAGGCGCTGAGTCACTCCAGGTAAAGAGAACCATGCTGAAGATCCATAATTCACTCACCCGCCGCAAGGAAGACTTCAAGCCGCTGCACCCACCGGCGGTGGGTATGTACGTCTGTGGGCTCACGGTCTACGACCACATGCACGTCGGTCACGCCCGCTTCCTGGTGGTGTTCGACATGGTGGCGCGCTGGCTCAGGGTGAGCGGCTACAAGCTCAAGTACGTGCGCAACATCACCGACATCGATGACAAGATCATCAAGCGCGCGGCGGAGAACGGTGAGAGCGTGGGCGAGCTCACGGAGCGGTTCATAAAGCTCGTGCACGAGGACGAGCGCGCTCTGAGCGTGCTCCCCCCCGACGTGGAACCGCGCGCTACGCGCCATATCGACCCCATGGTGGCCATGATCGGAAAGCTCGTGGAGAAGGGCTATGCCTATCAGGCTGCAAACGGCGACGTGTATTACTCCGTGGCCAAATTCAAGGATTACGGACGACTCTCGGGCAAGCGGCTCGAAGACCTCAGGGCGGGGGAGCGAGTGGAGGTGGACGAGGCGAAGCGGGACCCCCTGGATTTCGTGCTGTGGAAGAGCGCCAAACCCGGCGAGCCTTCCTGGCCTTCACCCTGGGGGACGGGGCGGCCCGGCTGGCACATCGAGTGCTCAGCCATGTCCACGGGCGAGCTCGGCGACCAGTTCGATATCCACGGGGGCGGCATGGACCTGCAGTTCCCGCACCATGAGAACGAGATCGCTCAGTCGGAGGCGGCCACGGACCGGCATTTCGTGAACCTGTGGATGCACAACGGCTTCGTGAACGTGGACGACGAGAAGATGTCGAAGTCTCTCGGTAACTTCTTCACGGTGCGGAAGGTCCTCAAGCTCTATCCCGCGGAGGTGGTGCGTTACTTCATCCTGGCCACCCACTATCGGAGCCCGATCAATTATTCCGACGAACAACTGGACCAAGCCCGGGTGTCCCTCGGGCGGCTCTACATCGCCCTGCGTGCTACACCGGCTGCGACGGCTCCGAAGGAGAGCGATTACCGTAAGCGCTTCATTGCAGCTATGGATGACGACTTCAACACACCGGTGGCCTTGAGCGTGCTCTTTGATCTGGCGCGGGAGGTGAATACGCTCAAGGATGCCAAGCCGGCACAGGCTCCTGCGTTGGTTGCGCTTTTGAAGGAGTTGGGCGGGTTGCTCGGTCTGTTGCAGGCCCCGCCAGAGACTTATCTGCAGAGCGGAGCAGGGACGGTGACGGGAATAGCAGCCGCCGAAGTGGAGAAGCTGATCGCAGCGCGCAAGGCAGCGCGGGCGGCGAAGGACTGGAAGGAAGCAGATCGCATTCGTGATCAATTGCTTGTTGCTGGCATAAGTTTAAGCGATAAAGACAATGTTACGAATTGGATGAGAATATCTACGACTCTCTCACCAATTGAAGAATCTAGATCTAAAGATAATAAGAATGAGGAAAAAGATTAAAGCTATAAATTGCTGTCGTGCTTTTCTGCGGCTGTCAGCGTGTTCACCATCAGCATGGTGACGGTCATAGGTCCCACCCCGCCCGGCACCGGGGTGATGTAGGCCGCCCGTTCGCGCGCCTTGTCGAATTCCACGTCACCCACCAGGCTGCCGTCCACCAGACGGTTCATGCCCACATCGATCACCGTCGCTCCAGGTTTGATCCAGTCCCCCTTGATGAGTCCGGGCTTGCCCACGGCGACCACCAGGATGTCCGCGTCCCGCACATGCTTGTCGGTATGCGCGGTGAAGCGGTGGCAGACGGTGACCGTGGCGCCCATGAGCAGGAGCTCGAACGCCATGGGGCGGCCGACGATATTGGAGGCGCCCACCACCACCGCGTGGCGGCCCATGAACTTCTCGCCGCAGCGTTCCAATAGCTTGATGATGCCGTAGGGAGTGCAAGGGCGCAGCAACGGGATGCGCTGGGCAAGGCGGCCGACGTTGTAGGGATGGAACCCGTCCACGTCCTTGTCCGGCCGGATGCGCTCGATGATCCTTTCGTTGCCGATGTGGGCAGGCAGCGGCAGCTGCACCAGGATGCCGTCGATGGCGGCGTCGGCGTTGAGCTCGTCGATGAGGGCGAGGAGCTTGGCCTCGCTCGTGTCCGCCGGCAGGTCGTGGGCCCGGGACACGAAACCCACGTCCACGCAGGCCTGGTGCTTGTTGCGCACGTAGATACGGGAGGCGGCATCGCTGCCCACCAGGACCACCGCGAGGCCAGGGGCCCGCAGGCCGCGCTTCTTGCGGGCGGCGACCTGCTGCCGGATGTCTTCCCGGATCTCAGCCGCGAGTGCTTTGCCGTCGAGGATCTGGGCGGGCATGGCGGCCTTCTTGGGCGGTGGCGCGGATTGTCGCATGGGTACCTGCGCCGCTCCAGTCCGCCGCAGCGCCGAAAAAGGGCGTTTTTTCAGCGGCTTGCAGGCCCCGGAAATTGACTGGCGGGGGTGCAAACCGTATCATTCCGGCGCGTAAATGCGGGCCGCCCGGGCATGGGCCAGCGGCGCCGGCGCGGGGCATAGCGCAGTCTGGTAGCGCACCTGCTTTGGGAGCAGGGGGTCGTGGGTTCAAATCCCTCTGCCCCGACCAACTTAGGTTCCCCCGGCGCGAACGGCCGGTCGAACTCATACGGTTACAGAGCGCCTGTAGCTCAACCGGATAGAGCACCGGCCTTCTAAGCCGGCGGTTGGGAGTTCGAGTCTCCCCAGGCGCGCCAAATTCCGGCGTTGCCGAGCGGAACGATGCCGATTGCTATGGTGGGCGTAGCTCAGCTGGTAGAGCTCTGGATTGTGGATCCAGCGGTCGTGGGTTCGAGCCCCATCGCCCACCCCATTAATGCTGGTCAGGCCCAGAAATTGGCCCGGCTGGGAGCATCGGCCCAGCCTCTGAAGTTGTCTTTGTTTTGAGAAATGCTTGGTGGGCCGTTAGCTCAGTTGGTAGAGCTGCTGACTCTTAATCAGTAGGTCGTAGGTTCAAGTCCTACACGGCCCACCAAGCATCTCTCTCCGTGGTCTTCTAGCCATCCCTGGCGCCTTCTCCGGTGTGTGCATCCCTGCACCCCCGCTCGAAGCTGGCGCTTCTCGCCCCTGGCAAGGCGCGCGCCGCATGCGGCGCGCCCTACACGGCCCACCAAGCATTTTTCTTCAGCGACGCGCAACGCGTGAGTCCATATCCGGTTGCATGCCCAGCCGGGCATTACTCATGTCAGTCAGACGGATTCCGGGAACAGGAACACCTGTTTCGCCTGCGCCGAAAACGCGAGTTCGGAGGGGTAATAAGGCGCCAAGAAGCTCTTAGGGTAGCCAAATAAGTCCGAATTGCACCATTCGAAGTCTTGCCAGCCGTGCTTCCCTTGCATGGCATCCATGCGTTCACGGATCAGTAGCAGGTAGAAGCAGGTGATGGTCTCGTTGTAGAGGCCGGGGACCTTATTGTGGACGGCATAGGCCTTGAGACCGCGGCGGAAACGTTGCATGGCGTAGAGCAGCGGATGCCGCGACAGCAGGATCCAGGCGACCCGCAGGTGCTCCCGGTGTTTGAACTGAGTGGTGGGCAGTTCGCAGCGCTCGAAATGGGCCAGCAAGGTATCGTCGTCTAGCACGGCAGGCTCGATCGGCGTCGTCACTTTTCGCTCAGGTTGTGGCTGTCGGCAGCAGTGAGGTCCAGGCCATAGAGGGCTTTAAACTGGCCGATCTTGCGGATGGATTCCCGAGAGAAAGGTATCTTGCCCTCGAAGGCGTGCAGGACGATGCCTTCCAGGATGTCCCCAAGACTCATGTCGTGGTCCTCGGCCACCGCTTTCAGCACCTTCAAGATGCGCTTCTCGATGCGGATGCCGGTCTGCACACGTTCTACGTGTTTCGCGGTTTTCATGGATGCTTGTCCCCGGTATCAGTGGTCTTGTCGAAATAGGCGTTGACGGCGGTATCCCAGTGATGGATGAACTCCGCGTCGTAATCGGTGACGTGCTGATTGCCCGCATCGCCAAGGCCCGTGACTGTATAGCTCACGTTCACGCGAGTGTCGCCGCTACCCGTCGGAGTGCACTCAATCCGGATGCGCTTCAGCTGGTAGCCGGGGCGCATGAGCACGTATTCGATGCTTCCCGCCGCGGGTGAATAGTCATTGATCACCCAGGTGGTGGTCCCACCGTGCCCGACCGTGGTGAAGACCGCGTCCTTACCCACCGCGAACGGCACTGGATGCAGCGGGGTTATGGCGAAGCCCGGCGACCACTCGGCTTCGTGCAGCGGATCGAACAGCGGGAACACCCGGCCCGGAGGCTGATGCACCAGGAAGCTGGCGCTCACGTGACTGTAGCGGGCCACGAACCCCGTCGCTGCGGCGTCGGCAGCGCGGGGTACGGGCAGGTAAACCAGCAGGCTGGTGGCGAGCAGCACCGGCAGCAGCCGGGATGGGATTTTCATGAGATTTCAGCCGTGGAGTGTCCGTGGGTGGTACCAATGTATAATAATACCAATAAATCCCAAGTTCAAGTCATGCGGGTCTTCAAGAGGGCGTGGGGCGGGCAGGAGGAGGAGTTGGGCCCCGGAATTCAGGGTTATTACCCATACCCGGTATAATGTTGTCTCGGGCGGGTGCGCCTGGAGACCCGGACCGGGGGCCTTCGGGGTCGCCGGTTTTGCGAAAGTGGCGGAACTGGTAGACGCGCTGGATTTAGGTTCCAGTGGGGTAACCCGTGAGAGTTCGAGTCTCTCCTTTCGCACCAGCCTAGTCCGGCGGGAGCGGTAATAACCGCGGCCGGACCTGAGTCCCTAAATAGAGGAAGCAAGATCAATGCAGGTTTCATTGGAAACGACCCGCGGGCTCGAGCGCCGCATGAAGGTGCAGGTGCCGGCGGAGCGCGTGGAACGCGAGATCGAGGAACGCCTCAAGTCCCTCACCAAGCGGGCGAAGATCGACGGTTTCCGCCCCGGCAAGGTACCGCTCAAGGTGGTGAAGCAGCGCTTCGGTGAGCAGGTACGTTCCGAGGTGGTGACGGAGCTCCTGCAAGCGAGCTGCAACGAGGCCCTGGCGAAGGAGAAACTCGCTCCCGCCGGCGGCCCGCGCATCGATTCCGTCAGTGCCCAGCCAGGCAAGGACCTGGAATACACCGCGGTGTTCGAGATCTACCCGGAGGTGAAGCTGAAGGGCCTGGACGGCATCAAGGTCGAGCGGCCGGTGGCAGAGGTCACGGGCCCAGATATCGACGCCATGCTCGATAACCTGCGCCATCAGCGCGCGGGCTGGGAGAAGGTGGAGCGCGCGGCGGGCGAGGGCGACCGGGTGCAGATCGATTTCGACGGTACCTTGGACGGCATGCCGTTCCCCGGCGGCAAGGGCGATAAGGTCGCCGTGGTGCTGGGCGGCAACCGCATGCTGCCGGATTTCGAGAAGGGCCTCGAAGGCATCGAGGCCGGGGAGACGCGTGAGTTCGACGTGAGCTTCCCCGCCGATTACCACGCCAAGGAGATGGCGGGCAAGACGGCGCGCTTCAAGGTGACGGCGCACCAGGTGGAAGGTCAGGTGCTGCCGGCACTGGACGAGGAATTCTGCAAGAGCTTCGGCATCGCCGAGGGTGGCGTGGAGAAGCTGAAGTCGGAAGTGGCCGACAACATGCGTCGCGAGATGCAAGACTCCATCCGCCGCCAGCTAAAGGACCAAGTGCTGGACGGACTGCTGAAGGCGAACAAGCTGGACCTGCCGCAGGCGCTCTTGGACGAGGAGATCGAGCGGCTGCGACAGGATGCGCTAACCCGCATCGGCGTGCGCGATCCGAAGAAAGCCCCTGAGTTGCCTCGCGATCTCTTCGAGGAGCAGGCCGTGAAACGCGTGAGCCTGGGCCTGCTCGTCGGCGAGATCGTGAACGCCGAGCGCCTGGCGGTGGATCCGAAGCGCGTCGACGAGAGGCTCGAGCGTATGGCAGGCGAGTACAGCAAGCCCACGGAGGCCCTGAAGAGTTTCCGCGGCAGCCAAGAGATCATGCGCCAAGTGGAGACGCTGGTGCTGGAGGAGCAGGCGGTAGACTGGCTGCTGGAACGGGCGACGGTGACCGAGAAGCCCACAAGCTTCAAGGCCCTGATGAAGCTCCATGAGCATGACCACGATCACGACCACGCTTAAGGTCCCCTGCAGGACCTAAGGACGAAAACATGAAACCCGATACCCAGGCTTTGAATCTTGTGCCCATCGTGGTGGAACAGACCGCCCGGGGCGAACGTTCCTACGACATCTACTCCCGGCTCCTGAAGGAGCGAGTGGTGTTCGTGGTGGGCGCCGTGGACGATTTCGTGGCGAACGTGGTGGTGGCGCAACTGCTGTTCCTGGAGTCCGAGAACCCGGACAAGGACATCAGCCTGTACATCAATTCGCCGGGCGGCATCGTGACCGCCGGGCTGTCCATCTACGACACCATGCAGTTCGTGAAACCCGACGTGTCCACCATCTGCGTGGGCCAGGCGGCCAGCATGGGCTCCCTGCTGCTGGCAGGCGGCGCCAAGGGCAAGCGTTATTGCCTGCCGCACTCGCGCATCATGATCCATCAGCCCCACGGCGGCGCCCAGGGCCAAGCCTCGGACATCGAGATCCAGGCCCGGGAGATCCTCTACCTGCGGGAGCGCCTGAACGCGATATTCGTCAAGCACACCGGTCGGACCCTGGAGCAGATCCAGAAGGACACGGACCGGGACATGTTCATGAGTGGGGAAGAGGCCATCAAGTACGGCTTGATCGACTCCATTCTGGACAAGCGCTCCCGGGCCGCGGCCTAAGGCCTCCCGGGAAAGTATCCCCAGGGCGGGGGTCGGACGTTATATAGGGGGCAGCCCTATTGAAGGACGGGCCCGGAATCCCCATAGTTGTGAGGTAGCAGGCGGCCTCTAAGCCGCCGGCACGAAGGAGACAGGGCACATGGCGGACGAGACGCGCGGCAAGGGCGAAGACGGCAAGCTGCTGTATTGCTCCTTCTGCGGCAAGAGCCAGCATGAGGTACGCAAGCTCATCGCCGGTCCTTCCGTCTACGTCTGCGACGAGTGCGTGGAGCTCTGCAACGACATCATCCGCGAGGAGATGCAGGAGCAGTCCCAGACCTCACGCAGCAAGCTGCCCCGGCCCCAGGAGATCAAGAACGTCCTCGACCAGTACGTCATCGGCCAGGAACGGGCCAAGAAGATCCTGTCGGTGGCCGTCTATAACCACTACAAGCGATTGGACGTGCGCAGTGCGCGCAGCAAGGACGATGTGGAGCTCGCCAAGAGCAACATCCTGCTCATCGGCCCCACCGGATCCGGCAAGACGCTGCTCGCGGAGACCCTGGCGCGGCTCCTGAACGTGCCCTTCACGATCGCCGACGCGACCACCCTCACCGAGGCGGGCTACGTGGGCGAGGACGTGGAGAACATCATCCAGAAGCTGCTGCAGAAGTGCGACTACGACGTGGAGAAGGCCCAGACGGGCATCGTCTACATCGATGAGATCGACAAGATCTCGCGCAAGTCGGATAACCCCTCCATCACCCGCGACGTGTCGGGCGAGGGCGTGCAGCAGGCGCTGCTGAAGCTCATCGAAGGCACCATCGCCTCGGTGCCCCCCCAGGGTGGCCGCAAGCACCCGCAGCAGGAGTTCCTGCAGGTGGACACCACCAACATCCTGTTCATCTGCGGCGGCGCCTTCGCCGGCCTGGAGAAGATCATCCGCAACCGCACCGAGAAGAGCGGCATCGGCTTCATGGCGGAGGTCAAGGGCAAGAACGACATCAAGAACGTGGGCGAGGTACTGCACGAGGTGGAGCCGGAGGACCTGATCAAGTTCGGCCTGATCCCGGAATTCGTCGGCCGCCTGCCGGTGGTCGCGACGCTGGACGAGCTGGACGAGATCGCGCTCATGCGCATCCTCACGGAGCCCAAGAACGCCATCACCAAGCAGTACCAGAAGCTGTTCGAGATGGAGAGCTGCGAGCTCGAGTTCCGCGACGATGCGTTGCGCTCCGCCGCGCGCCGCGCCATGTTGCGCAAGACCGGCGCCCGGGGGCTGCGTACGATCCTCGAGCATGTACTGCTCGACATCATGTATGACCTGCCGTCCATGGAGAACGTCTCCAAGGTCGTCATCGACGAGTCGGTGATCAACGGCGACAACAAGCCTTACATCATGTACGAGCGGGAGAAACGGCAACTGGCTGCCGCCCGCGAATAGACCGGTTCGACGCTGCGTCGAGCCGACTGGCTTTCGAACAGGGACGTAGTAAAGTAGGGCGGCGGCCTTGAAAAGGCCCCCGCTCGCTCCTATCTAGGCTTATACCCGGCACGCCCGGTGCCGCAAACAGGGAACCTACGTGACCGCCGAAAATCGCCAATCCGATTTGCTCGAAGGCCAGCCGATGCTGGTGCCTGTGCTGCCGCTGCGCGACGTGGTGGTCTACCCGCACATGGTTATCCCGCTGTTCGTGGGCCGCGACAAATCCATCAAGGCGCTCGACCATGGCATGCAGGCGGGTAAGCAGATACTGCTGGTAGCCCAGAAGAGCCCCGAGACCGACGACCCGGGCGAGAAGGACATGCACCGCGTCGGCACCTTGTCCACCATCCTGCAGCTCTTGAAGCTGCCGGACGGCACCGTGAAGGTGCTGGTGGAGGGCGGTGACCGGGCCAAGATACAGCAGATCACCGACGGCCCGTATTTCTCCGCGCAGGTGACGGTGATGCGCCCGCATGGCCAGTACGACGAGCGCGAGGTGGACGTGCTGATGCGTTCCGCCCTGTCGCTGTTCGACCAGTACGTGAAGCTGAACAAGAAGATCCCGCCAGAGATCCTCACCTCGCTTGCGGGCATCGATTCCCCGGGCCGGCTCGCGGACACCGTCGCGGCCCATATGCAGCTCAAGCTGGACGAGAAACAGAAGATCCTCGAGATCGAGGACGTGCGCGAACGCCTGGAGCACGTGATGGCCCTGATCGAGGGGGAGATCGACGTGCTGCAGATCGAGAAGCGCATCCGCACGCGCGTCAAGCAGCAGATGGAGAAGAGCCAGCGCGAGTAC
>DATIEQ010000112.1:0-6789 GCA_035455665.1 Gammaproteobacteria bacterium
TAGACGCGGGCGGCGGAGCGCCACATTGAGGAAGGGGCAGTTCCGTTCCACGAGCATGTAACCTTTCGCATCGCGTTGCACGCTCGTGTGGCTGTCGTCTTCGAAATAGATTCCCTTGAGGGCCTTGAGCCGTTCTCCTAAGGACTTCCCCGCGAGTTTGGGCCGCCAGTGTTCCACTTGCTGATCGGTCAACGCCGCAAGCAGGGTGATCAGCGCCTTCTCGCCGAGCTGTTCCGCCACGGCGTCCACCAAGTTTAGCGACAGCGTGTCATAGCGTTTCGGGAACAGATGATCGCCTGCCGCGGTGATCTCGTATGTGAACGCTGGCCTTCCGGCGCGCACTTTGCCCGGGCGGCGTACGCGGGTGATCCAGCCCCCTTGCTCCAGGGCCTGCAGTTGCTGCCGTGCGCCTTCCCGGGTCATACGCAGCTGACGCGCGAGTTCTGCGGCGGTGGCACCGCCTTTCCGTTTGATATAGCCAAGCAGGCGATTGCGGTGATCTACAGCCGGTTTGACTGCTGCAGTCACGAGACAAGGCCTCCGCGGGCATTGCGTCCGACACCAAAATCGTAGACCAGCTGTGCACCGGCATGAGCCCCGGCACCGAGCAGGGCGAATCCCGACAGGGATACGCCCAAGCCCAGCCAGACATGGCTGGGCGAGGGCGCATCCTGAGTGCGGATCAGCAAGTCCAGGACGAAGACACTCCAGGCAGAACCCATCAACAACATGTGACGCTGCGCGGTAGCTTGGGCGGGATGCTCCGCACCCAGGGCCAGGAGATCCAGGAAACCCGCCACCATGGCGGGCAGGGCCAGGATCACACCGAGGGCGATGCTCCAGTACGCATAACGCCACCAATCAACTCCGTGACTGAGGAGTTGCAAGCCGTCCAGGCACGGGGCTGCCGACCAGAAGACCACGGGGAAGTGCACCAGGGCCGGATGCAGTGGGTGACCACCCAGACGCAGTGTCCGCATGTCGCTGCCTCAGGCGGCAGAATTCATCTGCAGGATGGCCGTGACCAGGGTGAGGAAACCGGTCACTGCCACCAGAGCATGCACCACGATCACCGCGCGTGGGTGCCGGGCCTTCTTCAGATGGAACGACAACAGATAGAAGCCGCCGAGGGCGGCGACGATGAGGATGCCGAGGGCGATGCGGGCGGTACCGCCGCCGAGCCCCGCGAGCACGCCGACGATCAGGAGCACGAGGCCCGTAGCGCCGAAGAGCCCGTGGAGCGCCGCGAGGGGCACCGGGAGAGACTTGCCCTGGAAACTCATCACCGCCATGGTGAGGCCGGCGACGGCGCCCAGAGCGAACAGGACCGCAGCATAGGTCAGGAACATGGTCATCTCCTTGGGTTAATAAAGCAAGTTATTACTTGCTTAATATAGCCGCCACGCGGCGCTTGTCAAGCGGCGCGGTTTCCCTTGAAGACCCCCAGAGCCTCGGGCACACTGCACGCGTAGCGGCGAACCCGCTGTTTATTAAGGATTTGCATGCAGCGCCTGCCGACCGAACCCCTGCCGCCCCTGCCCCTGCTGTTCCGCGGACTGGAGCTCGGCGCCCATGGATTCACCAAGCTCTTCATGGCCACGAGTCTCATGGGCTTCCTGGGACTGATGCCGACCGTGGAGATGGCCGAACGCGTCGGAGACAACCCGATGGCACAGGACCCGGCCTCAATGCTGGCCTTGTTGAGTGGCCGCTGGTTCATGGTATGGATCGTGAGCGTTAGCTGCACCCTACTGGTGCAAGGCGTGGTGATCGCGCGGTTGGACCGGATGGCCAGGGACATCGCGGTCGATTTCCGCGGTGAAGCGCTGCAGGGCCTGCGGGCGTGGATACCGCTGCTGGGCACCGTGCTGCTTTGTATCGGCATCCTCATCGTGGCGATGATCCCGGTCACGCTCATCGGTCTCCTGACCGGGGCGCTCGGGATGGTCGTCCTGGGGCGTGCGGGCTTCACTGCCGTGACCACGGCGACCATCATCGCGGGCGCTGCCTGCATCGCCATATACCTGCTGTTCATCCAGTTCCTGGTAGTGCTGGAACACCGCTCGCCGGTGGATTCCATCAACAAGAGTTTCAATCTCGTCTATAAGAATTGGTGGCATACGTTCCTGGTGCTCCTGGCGCTCCTCGCGATGGTGATCGGCATCGGCGTACTGGCGGCTATCCCGTTCGCATCCTGGTTGCGTAGTGTGCCCATGGTGGATACCGGACGGAGCATGCTGGAGAAGGGTGTGCTGCAGATGATCGCGGTGGCGATTTTTACGCCGTTCAGTCTGAGCGTCACCTATCTCCTCTACAACGACCTGAAGTTGCGCAAGCACGGGCATGCTTGAATGCAGGTCTGCAACCTGAGCTTAGCGGGCTAAGTACATGAAAGAAGTGCTGGGTCAGGGTTGGCGTTATTTTGTCGCCGGCCTCAAGACGGCATTCCCCTGGGTGCTTGCGGCGGAGCTGCTGCCGGCACTGGCGGGTTTGTTCGTCTCGGACAACCTCCTGCTGACCGCCCTATTGGGGCTGGTGCAGGCATTCCTGTATGGCATGGCTGTGTGCGCACTCGCGCGTCTCGGCGGCATGCCGCAGGCATCGCCGGTGCACACGAGTTACCGGGCGATACCAGCGGTGTTCGTCGGCTACCTACTGTATGAATTGACGATCGGCGCGGGGCTCGTCATCACCTTATCAGTCTTCGTGATCCTCTTCCTCTCGGCCGGCGAGTTGCCAGCCCTTATCGCTTGCATCGTGCCGCTCGCGCCGACCGCCGCGGTGAGTACGGCTCTGGCGTTCTTCGCCTATCCAGCGGTCTTGGAGAAAGGCGGGCCCTTCATGGCTCTGGGCGAGAGTTGGAGGCGCGCCATGGGTGGCTGGGTACAAGCGACCGCGGTGGTGTCGGTGCCGGCACTGGTGCTGGCGGGGGTATGGCTCGGTGAGAACGGGGCAGCTACCGTGTCAAGTGTCGAGCAGGCGTTGCAGCAAATCTCCACCCTCTCGACCGACCTCTCGACGGAGCAGTTGCAGGCGCTACTGTCGGCGAGCGAGAGTACGGCCCCGGAACGTTCCGGCGTACTGCACCTGGCATGGAGCGCCATAGGTGCCATCGCCTGGTGGTACACGCTGGCGACCTGCTACGCGCAATACCAGTCTTTGAAGGCGAGGGCCGCTGAGCGCAGACCCGCTGATTGAGTAGAGTGCAGGGGTTCGCCGCACTGCGGCGAGCGGGTAGGCAGGGGGCGTCGCATGCGACGCCCACCCTGGACTTTGTGGCGGAGCAGGACGCGTAGCCACAAAGCACGGCTCTCTTCCCGCTGTGCCTCCTGCTTCGCGGGAAGCCTGCCCGTACGTCCGTGTACGGGCGCTCGCGGCCCTGCCACTCGCCCAAGGATGGATTTTTCAGACTTAAATCATTGAGACGTCATGGCCGCCAGTTCCTCGGCCTGATACTCGTTCATGAGGGGCAGGATCACGCCGTCGAGCTTACCCTGCATCACCTCGTCCAGCTGGTAGAGCGTCAGCTCAATGCGATGGTCCGTGACCCGCCCTTGCGGGAAGTTGTAAGTGCGGATGCGCTCGGAGCGGTCGCCGCTTCCCACCTGCAGCTTGCGCGATCGGGCCTGGGCGGCCTGCTGCTTCTCCCGCTCCGCGGCCAGGAGCTTCGCCTTGAGCAAGGACATGGCCCGGGCGCGGTTCTTGTGCTGCGAACGTTCGTCCTGGCATTCCACCACGATGCCGCTCGGCAGGTGGGTGATGCGGATGGCGGAATCGGTCTTGTTCACGTGCTGGCCGCCGGCGCCGGAGGCGCGGAAGGTGTCCACCTTGAGTTCCGCCGGGTTGATCGGGACGTCCTCCACTTCCTCCACCTCCGGCAGGATGGCGACGGTGACGGCGGAGGTGTGGATGCGTCCCTGGGACTCGGTGGCGGGCACCCGTTGCACCCGGTGGGTGCCGGACTCGAACTTGAGACGCGAGTAGGCGCCCTGGCCCACGACGCGGGTGATGATCTCCTTGTACCCGCCGTGCTCGCCGGGGCTCTCGCTCAAGATCTCGACGCGCCAGCCCTGGGCCTCGGCGTAGCGGCCGTACATGCGGAACAAGTCCCCGGCGAAGAGGGCGGCTTCGTCGCCGCCGGTGCCGGCGCGGATCTCCAGGAATATGTTGCTGTCATCGTGGGGGTCACGAGGCAGCAGCAGGCGCAGCAGTTGAGGGTCGAGGGCCTCGAGTCGCGCGTTCGCGGCGCGACGCTCGTCCTCTGCCAGCTCGCGCATGGCGGGGTCCTGGTCCTTGGCCATGTCGTCCGCGTGGCGCAGTTCCTGCTCGGCGGCGAGGTAATCGCGAAAGATACGCACCACGGGTTCGAGGCGCGCGTATTCCTGGGAGAGGTCCCGGAAGCGGTTCGTCGCGCCGATCACCGCGGGATCGGAGAGCAGCGCAGCCACTTCCTCGTGGCGGGCGGCGAGACGCTCGAGCTTGCGGCGGATGGACTCCTTCACGGTCTCAGTGCTTGTCGTCGTCCGGCTTGTCGAGGCCGAACAGTTCGTGGATCTCGCGGATCACGTGCTCACGGCCGTCGTGCGACGCCTGGCGCAGGTAGGCGGTGGGGGCGTGGATGAGTCGGTTCGTGAGGGTGTCCGCGAGGTAACGCAGTACGCTCTCCGGGGCTTCGCCCTGGGCGAGGCGCTGACGCGCCTGGTCCAGGGTGTGCTCGCGCATCCCCGCTGCCTGGTCGCGGAGCGCGCGGATGGCCGGTACCGCATCCAGGCCGCGAAGCTGCTCATGGAAGCGCAACACCTGATTGTCGATGATGATCTCGGCTTCCTGTGCAGCCGCGCGGCGGAAGCGCAGGTTGTCTTCCACCGCCTTGTGCAAGTCATCGATGGTGAATAGGTAGACGTCGTCCAGCCCCGCCACGGCCGGGTCGATGTCCCGCGGCACGGCGATGTCCACCATGAGCAGCGGGCGGTGTTTGCGGCCGCGAAACGCCTGTTCCACGTCGGCGCGCCGTACCAGGGGCTCATGGCTGCCGCTCGCGGCGATGACGATGTCCGCCTCGTTCAGGTGTGCGGGAATCTCGCCGAGCCCGATCGCGTAGGCTTGGAACTCCTCGGCGAGCTGGCGGGCACGACTCACGGTGCGATTCGCGATCACCATGCGCCGTGCGCCCTGTTCCTTCAGGTGGCGGGCCGCGAGCTCCACGGTCTCACCCGCGCCGATGAGCAACACCGTGAGGTTGTCGAAGCCCGAGAATATCTGGCGCGCGAGTCGTACCGCGGCGTAGGCGACGGATACGGGGTTGTCGCCGATGTGGGTATCGGTGCGCACCAGTTTCGCGACGCTGAAGGCGTACTGGAACAGGCGGTGCAGACGCTGCCCCGTGGCATCACCTGCCTGCGCAAGTTCGTAGGCATCCTTGATCTGTCCCAGGATCTGAGGCTCACCCAGGATCTGCGAGTCAAGACCTGAGGCGACGCGGAACAGATGTCGGGCGGCGTCGTCGCCGCTGTGCGTATAGAAGCGCGCACGCACGGAGGGGTCTTCAGGAACACGTTCCTGCGCCAGCCACTCTGACAGCGCCGTATCGGCGCCGTCCTCGATGTGGGCATAGATCTCGGTACGGTTGCAGGTGGAGAGGATGGCCGCTTCCTCTACCCCAGGCAGGGACAACAGCGCCTTGAGGCCCGTCTCGATCTGCTCCGGGCCAAAACTGAGCCGTTCCCGGATGTCGACGGGCGCGGTGGCGTGGCTGATTCCGAGGGTGAAAAGGGGCATGGGCGCTGGACGGAGGGTGGGGGAAATTCTCGGTCAATTCCCGCGGCGTGACAAGCGTTTTCGGAGGCCGAGCGCCCGGGCGAGGCCGAATCGGATATAGTCGTGTTTTGGATGCTTCCCTTCCCCGCATGACCCCGCGCCTGTTACCGACCCTCGCCTGTCTCGTCCTGTGCGCCGGCTGCAGCGGCACGTCGCCACCCCGCGCCGCCGCCGGGCCGCGACCCTTCGTGAACCCCGAGAGCGAGATCGGTTATCACGTACTCATGGGAGAGCTCGCGGCGGAACGCGGCGACCAGGCCACCGCCGCAGGGGAATACCTGCAGGCTTCGAAGCTCTCGTCCGATGCCTCGCTTGCTGGCCATGCGGCGTTGCTGGCCTACGGCACGCCTGACACGGCCGGAGCGCTCGCGGCGGCTGAACGCTGGCAGACGCTCGCGCCACAGAGTGCCGACGCGGGGCATTTCGTGGCGGTGCTGCGGGCGCGGATCGGCGATGCCGCCGGGTCGGCTAACCAGTTTCAGGCGCTCCTGAGGGGAGGGTTGGACAAAACTTATGCCACGGCCGCGGAGCTCCTGGAGGACGAGACGGATGCGCCCCATGCCATGCCGGTGCTACAACGCCTTGTAGAAGATGCATCCCAATCCGCCGACGCACACTACGCCTTTGCCCACGCCGCCATGCATTACCGCCACTTCAGTGATGCGGTGGACGAGGCACGGCGGGCCTACGCCCTTGACCCATCGTCGGACTCAATCCTGGTGCTCCTTGCCCGGGCGCTTGCGAATAGTGGACGGCGCGACGAAGCCCTGGCCCAGCTGGAACCCCGCGTGCGTGCGTCACCCGACGATCTATCCCTGCACCTCGCCTACGCAGCATTGCTCGCCGATGCGTCGCGTTACGGCGCCGCCCGGAGCGAACTCGAGACGGTCTTGAAGGCGCATCCGGGCAATGCAGACGTGCTCTACACCCTCGGACTCCTGGCTTTGCAGGATAAAGACCTGGGCGTGGCGG
>DATIEQ010000113.1:0-2432 GCA_035455665.1 Gammaproteobacteria bacterium
CAAGTCGCTCGCCCTGACCTTGTCCACCTCGCCCGGCAACCCCGACGTCTACGTGATGAGCCTTGCCACTAAGCAGCTACGCCGCATCACCAGCTCCGATGCCATCGACACCGAACCGGTCTGGTCGCCGGACGGAGCGAACCTCTATTTCACCTCCGACCGGGGCGGCACGCCTCAGATATATAAAGTTCCGTCCCAGGGGGGCGACCCCCAGCGCGTGACCTTCGACGGCAGCTACAACGCCAACCCACGCATCTCGCCCGACGGCCGGACGCTCGCGTTCGTGCACCGGGAAAGCGGCGATCTGCATATCGCCGTCATGGACCTCGTGAGCGGCACCCTGCAGGTGCTCACCGACGGCATCCTGGACAAGTCGCCGAGCTTCGCGCCCAACGGCAGCATGATCATCTTCGAGGCGGATTACCGTGACCGCGGCGTCCTCTCGGAGGTGTCGGTGGATGGGCAGGTGCGCGAGCGCCTGTCGGAACGCACCAATGGGGTGGACGTGCATGCCCCCGTGTGGGGTCCCTTCCTTGCCACCGGGCAGTGACCCGGCTGCGGCAAGCGGTTAACCTATGTGGAGTAAAAGGAGCAATGCCATGAAACTGATACGCAACCTATTCACCCTCACGGCCCTCGCCCTGCTGCTGGCCGCCTGCACGACGGCGGTGAAACCTGCCGCTGCTCCAGCGGCCTCGACCGCCGCCCCGCCGGCGGCAGCTACGGTGGCCGCCCCGCCGCCGGCCGCGGCGGTGAACCCGCTCGATGACCCGAGCAGCCCGCTCGCCCAGCGCGTGGTCTATTTCGACTTCGACAAGAGCGACATCAAACCGGAGTACCTGGATACGCTCACGGCCCATGCCAAGTACCTGATCGCGAACCCCACCCAGAAGATCCGCATCGAGGGGTATTGTGACGAGCGTGGCACCTGGGAATACAACATCGCGCTCGGCGACCGCCGCGCCCAGGCGGTACGTCGTTACCTCCTGTTCCAGGGCGTGAGCCAGGACCAGATCAGCACCGTGAGTTACGGTGAGGCTCATCCCGTCGATCCGGGTCACACGGAAGATGCCTGGGCGAAGAACCGCCGCGGCGTCATCGTGTACATCAGATGATGCGATCCAGCGGCATCGCGGTCCTGGCGGGGGTTTGCGTCCTCCTGGCGGGCTGCCAGGTGAGGGACGACGACCCTTACGCCGTGCGCGAGCGGCAGCTCGAAGCCCGGGTGGACCGGCTCGATCAGGTCTTCAGTAAGAACCAGAGCTTGCAGGGCCTTTCGCAACGCATCGACGACCTGCAGGACCAGCTCAACAAGATCCGCGGCGACGTGGAGGTGCTGGAGCACGGCGAGGACCTGAGCCAGAAGCAGCAGCGCGACCTGTACCAGGATCTGGACAAGCGCCTGCAGAAGCTGGAGCAGGGTCTGGGTGGAGGCAGCGCCGCGCCGGCGGCGGGCACGGCGCCTGCGGCTGCCGATGCAGCCCCACCCGCGCCGTCTGCAGGCGGAGGACCGGATGATGCGGCCTACCAGAAGAGCTTCGACCAGCTTAAGAAAGGCCGTTTCACCGAGGCCATCAAAGGTTTCAAGGCCTTCGTCAAGCAGTACCCGTCGAGCGCGCTCGCCCCGAACGCTGAGTTCTGGACCGGCGAGGCCTACTACCAGATGAGCGACTTCGTGACGGCACTGGCAAGCTTCCGCAAGACCATCAAGGACTACCCGCAGTCGAACAAGACCGGCGATGCCATGCTCAAGGTGGGTTACTGCCAGTACGAGTTGAAGCAGTGGAAGAGTGCGCGCGAGACGCTGAACGCGGTGGTGCAGAAGTACCCTGGAAGCAATGCCGCCAACCTCGCCACCCAGCGGCTGCAACGCATGCAGGGCGAGGGGCACTGATCACTTGAGCGCGATGGCGCCGCTCCGCCACGGCAGCCGGCGGGACGACCTGCCGGTGGACGGGCGCCTGCGTGTCACGGAGATCTTCCATTCCATCCAGGGCGAGGCCGACAGCGTCGGCTGGCCGACGGTGTTCGTGCGTCTCACCGGCTGCCCGCTGCGTTGCACCTATTGCGACACCGCTTATGCGTTCCACGGCGGTACATGGCTGGGTTTCGACGCCATCCTGCACAAGGTCGCCGACTATGCGCCGCGCTACGTGACGGTCACAGGCGGCGAGCCTCTCGCCCAGAAGAACTGTGCTGCCTTGCTCGCGCGGCTCTGCGACGCGGGTTACCGGGTCTCCATCGAGACGGGGGGCGCGCTCCCCATCGCCGGCCTGGATCCGCGGGTCGTGCGGGTGATGGACCTCAAGACCCCTGGCTCCGGCGAGTGTGAACGCAACCTGCTGGAGAACCTCCCGGCGCTGCGCGGCGGGGATCAGGTGAAGTTCGTCATCTGCCACCGGGCCGATTACGAATGGTCCCGGGGGATGGTC
>DATIEQ010000114.1:0-2444 GCA_035455665.1 Gammaproteobacteria bacterium
GATCCGCGCGAGTGTGTTGCTCGCTGCCCAGGGCTTGCCCGGCCTCGACGCCGGCAGACTCAAGGCACTGGACCATTACGCCAAATGCGTCGGGCTCGCCTTCCAGATCCGTGACGACATCCTGGACGTGGAGGGCGAGACCGCGACGCTCGGCAAGCGCACCGGCGCGGACTCCGCCCTGAACAAGCCCACCTACCCGAGCGTACTGGGCCTGGAGAAATCGAAGCACCGTGCCATCGAACTGAAAGACGATGCCCTCGAGTCCCTCGTCCCCTTCGGCGAGACGGCAGTAGCACTGCGTTGGCTCGCGGAGTACATCGTCGAACGTGAAAACTAGAATCGCTGACGAGCGAGGTGTGTCGATGGACGCAGGCCTGCTGAGGCTAGCCATCGCCGTGGTATGCCTGCTCTTCGGATTGTCCTCCCCGCCAGCGCGAGCGGATTCGGCACCCGCATCCTGCGAGGACCCATTCTTCTCGCGGCTGAGCGGCGCGTACAAAAGCGACGCCGACGGTAATGGGCCTGCGGCATCGAACCTGGTGCCGACCCAAGGCCGTCGCGGGCTGCCCGCACCCTTCGACTCCCCGCCCCTCCCCTCTGCCGAATGGCAGTTGGGCGGCGTGGACTACCCCATCGGCGTGCCGGACGAGGACAGCCGCGGACCGCTGCAGCAGGCGCTCGGCTGCGATGCCTTCGGCCGGTGGATGGACGAGCACCGCATCGAGATGTTGGGCTGGATCAATCCTTCCGCGAACCTGAGCACCTCCAACAAGACCAACTATCCCGTGTCCTACATTTCTCACCCCGATGCGCTGGTACTGGACCAGGTCATATTCCGTGTCGCCCGCATGCCCGACACAGTGCAGACGGACCACGTGGACTGGGGGTTCCATTTCGATTTCCTCTACGGCTACGACTACCGCTACACCGCGGCCCAGGGTGTAGTCAGTTGGCAGTTGGAGGAGAACAAGTACTACGGCTACGACCCCATGATCTGGTACGGGGACATCTACGTCCCAAACATTGCCCAGGGCATGCAGATCACCGTCGGCCGCTTCCTGTCCCTGCCGGACATCGAGGCCCAGTTCGCGCCCCAGAACTACCTCATGACGCATTCCATTCTCTATACCGTGGATCCCTATACGCAGATGGGTGTGATCACCACCACACAGCTCAATAAGAACTGGATCCTCCAGGCTGGCATCAACTGCAGTCCCGACACTGCCTGCTGGGAGAGCGACCGCAGCCTGACGGGTTCGGTCTGCGTGCGCTGGGTGTCGGACGACAACGACGACATGCTCTATCCCTGCGCCAACTCCTTCAACAAAGGCGACGCCAACTACAACAACCTGCAGGCTTACGTGCTCACCTGGGGGCACCGTTTCAGCCAAAATGTGTCCACCCTCACCGAGGCTTACCGCATGTGGGAGCGCAACGTGCCGGGTTTCCTGCCGGGCAACACGCCGGAATACGGCGCAGTGAACTACCTGAACATCAAGCTCTCGGACAAGACTTTCATGTCCATCCGCAACGAGTACTACAACGACGCCGTGGGTCAACGCACCGGATTCGCGACCCATTACTCAAGCCACACCCTGGGTTTCACCCATTGGTTGACGCCGGACTTCCAGGTCCGTCCCGAATTCCGCTTCGACCATTCCTACGACCTCGCCGCCTACGATGGGGGTCGGAAGAACAACCAGCTGTTGGCGGCGGTAGATGTGATACTGCATTACTGAGAGCCGCTCCCCGCCATACGATCAGCCTCGGTTGATGCCCGGGGGCCAAAGCCCGGATAATAGGACCCTGACCCCGCCAGGCGCCCCATGACCGATCCCGCCGAATTCCCCCTGCTCGCGCGCATCGACTCGCCCGCGGACCTGCGCGCGCTCCCCGAGGGCGAGCTGCACCAGGTGGTGGACGAGCTGCGCGCCTATCTCATCAAGACCGTGAGCAACGTCGGCGGCCATTTCGCCGCGGGGCTGGGCGTGGTGGAGCTCACGGTCGCCGCCCATTACGTCTACGACACGCCCCACGACCGCCTCGTCTGGGACGTGGGCCACCAGGCCTATCCCCACAAGGTGCTCACCGGCCGCCGCGACAGGCTCGGCACCATCCGCAAGAAGGACGGCCTCGCGCCCTTCCCGCGCCGCACCGAGAGCGACTACGACACCTTCGGCGTGGGCCACTCCAGCACCAGCATCAGCGCCGCCCTCGGCATGGCCATCGCCGCCCAGCAGAAGGGCGAGGCCGACCGCCACGTGGTGGCGCTCATCGGCGACGGCGCCATGACCGCCGGCATGGCCTTCGAGGCCTTGAACCACGCCGGCAGCCTGAGCGCGAACCTGCTGGTGGTGCTGAACGACAACGACATGTCCATCTCCGGCAACGTGGGTGCGCTCTCCAACTACTTCGCCAAGGTGCTCTCCAGCCGCACCTACGCG
>DATIEQ010000115.1:0-4193 GCA_035455665.1 Gammaproteobacteria bacterium
TGGCTTACAGCGCTTCAACCCCGGCACCCAGGGGGAACACAAGCTCGCCCGCGGCTTCGAGCCCACTTACACCTGGTCGAGCCATTGGCTCGCCATGCCCCAGTTCCACCGCGCCGTTGACGAATTCCTGCGCCGGGAACAGCATGTGGTGTCGGAGTATTTCCACGAGACCGAGGCGCACCTCCCCTTCCATGCCGCGGACAGACACGAACGCTGAGCGGGCCGGGCTCGCGGTGCGCTGAGATGCGCGCCCCGCCTCTCGCCTGGATCGGTCCGGGGGATCCGCCGCAAGCCTTCCCCGACGTACGTCGCGCGCTCAAGGATCCGGACGGGCTGCTCGCCGTGGGCGGGGACCTCTCTCCCGCCCGCCTGCTCTATGCCTACCGGCACGGCATCTTCCCCTGGTATCACTCGGATCAGCCCATACTCTGGTGGTCGCCGGATCCGCGGGCGGTGTTCTTTCCAGCCGAGTTCCATGTCAGCCGCTCGCTCGCTCGGCGCCTGCGCCGCGGCAGATTCGAGGTCAGGCTGGATACGGCCTTCGCAGCGGTGATGGCGGCCTGTGCCGCACCCCGCCCGCAACAGCCGGAGGGCGGCACCTGGCTCACCGCCGCCATGCAGGACGCCTATGGGGAGCTGCACCGCTTGGGATACGCCCATTCGCTGGAGATCTGGATGGACGGCGCGCTCGCCGGCGGCATCTACGGCATCGCGCTCGGCGCCGTGTTCTTCGGGGAATCCATGTTCAGCCGGGTGACGGACGGCTCGAAGATCGCCCTTGCCTGTCTGACGCGCCATCTGCAACGGCGGGATTTCGCCCTGCTCGACTGCCAGGTGAGCTCCGACCATCTGCTGCGCCTCGGCTGCAGCCTGATCCCGCGCACGGATTTCCTCGCCCTGCTCTCGAGCCACTGCGGCCGCGAGATCCCCGCCGATGCCTGGCGCCGTTATGCGCCGCCGGAGCGTTGAATGCACGGCGCGCAACGCGAAGGGCTCGAACTCTACCTCTCGCCGGAACACCCCTGCGCCTACCTGCCCGAGCGCCTTGCACGTACCGCCTTCGTGGGCCCGAAGCGGACCGATGCGGCACTTTATTCGACCCTCGCGCCCTACGGGTTCCGCCGCAGCGGTCCGCTGGTATACCGGCCTGATTGCGTGGGATGCCGCGCCTGCATCCCGGTCCGCATCCCCGTCGCGGACTTCACACCGGACCGGGGCCAGCGGCGCGTGTGGCGCCGCAACCGCGACCTGACGGTGCGCCTGCTCCCGGCAGAGGTCAGCACCGAGCACTTCGAGCTTTATCGCCGCTATCTCGAGGCGCGGCACGCGGGCGGCGGCATGGATCAATCCACTGAGGCCGACTACTACAACCTGATCGCGAGCCCGTGGGGGAAGAGCCTGCTCGCGGAGATGCGTGCCGGTGACGAGCTCATGGCCGTGGCGGTCATGGATGAATTGCGGCAAGCCCTGTCGGCGGTGTACTCCTTCTATGCACCAGCCTTCTCGCGGCGCAGCCTCGGCACCTACGCGATCCTCTGGCAGATCGCTGAGGCGCAGCGGCGTGGATTCGAGTGGCTCTACCTGGGGTACTGGATAGCTGCGAGCCCCAAGATGGCGTACAAGGACCGCTTCCGCCCGTTCGAGCGGCTCGATCCAGGGGGTTGGACGCGAGTACCCTGAGACGCGCGTGTTGAAGTGCCGCGTGGTTTCCGGCAGAATCTGCGCGCCCCAAGACACCCTGCAGGGATTATGGCCAAAGAAGAAAGCATCCAGATGGAAGGCAAGGTCGTGGAGACCCTGCCGAACACGACGTTCCGCGTGGAGTTGGACAACGGCCACGTGGTGCTCGCTCACATCTCGGGTCGCATGCGCAAGCACTACATCCGCATACTCACCGGCGACCGCGTGACGGTCGAACTCACGCCTTACGACTTGACCAAGGGTCGGATTGTATTTCGCGGTAAGTAAGAATAAGTTTCTACCCGTCCCTGGTGCAGTTCCCAGCCCCGCTCCCTGCGGGGCGTGCGGCGTATACGCCGCACCCGCGGCAAGTAAAAGCCGATCTTTTGCCCACCGGCGTTGTTAAAAAAGCCCTCGCAATCCTCACGTACCTTTAGAGTACGCTCCGGTTGCTCGGGCTTTTTTGCCTAGCCGGATGGGCAAAATCTCTGGCTTTTACGATATCGTGATTGCTGCCCCTTAATCTTGTTCGGAATGCGCCGGCGCCGGCAGCTTCGGCGTCGCCGGCTCGATGCGCAGGTGGAACTCGCCGGCCTCGACGCTGACGGACACGTGGCCGCCCTGGGCGAGCCGGCCGAACAGCAACTCTTCCGCAAGCGGCTTCTTGAGCGCCTCTTGGATGATCCGCGCCATGGGGCGGGCACCCATCTTGGGGTCGTAACCGCGCTCCGCCAGGAGCCGGCGAGCCGCCTCGTCCACCTCAAGTGTCACACCCTTCTGTTCCAGCTGGTCTTCCATCTCGATGACGAACTTGTCCACCACCTTGGCAACGGTGCGTGGGTCGAGGCTGTTGAACTGGATGATCGCGTCCAGCCGGTTGCGGAACTCCGGGCTGAACATGCGGCGGATCGCTTCGGTGCCGTCCGGGGAATGGTCCTGGTGGGTGAAGCCGATGGACTCCCGCGCCATCTCCTGGGCGCCGGCATTGGTGGTCATGACCACGATGACGTTGCGGAAATCGGCCTTGCGGCCGTTGTTGTCGGTGAGCACGCCGTGGTCCATGACCTGCAGCAGCAGGTTGAAGACCTCCGGGTGCGCCTTCTCGATCTCGTCCAGCAGCAGCACGCAGTGCGGATGCTTCAGGATGGCATCAGTGAGCAGGCCGCCCTGGTCGAAGCCCACGTATCCCGGCGGCGCACCGATGAGACGGGAGACCGTGTGTCGCTCCATGTATTCCGACATGTCGAAGCGCACGAACTCGATGCCCATGATGAGCGCGAGCTGGCGGGTGACCTCGGTCTTGCCGACGCCCGTGGGGCCGGCGAACAGGAAGGAACCGATGGGCTTGGTCTCGTTGCCGAGGCCCGAGCGGGACATCTTGATGGCCGCCCCGAGCGACCCGATGGCCTTGTCCTGGCCGTAGATCACGAGCTTCAGGTCGCGTTCCAGGTTGCGCAGCCCTTCCTTGTCGGAGGCGGAGACGCTCTTCGGGGGGATGCGGGCGATCTTCGCCACGATCTCCTCGATGTCCTGCACGGTGACCGTGCGACGCCGCTTGTTCGCGGGCTTGAGGCGCATGTTGGCGCCGGCCTCGTCGATGACATCGATGGCCTTGTCCGGCAGGTGGCGGTCGTTGATGAAGCGCGCCGCGAGGTCGGCGGCAGACTCCAGTACCTTCGCCGGGTATTTGACGCCGTGGTGCTCCTCGAACTTGTGGCGCAAGCCCTTGAGGATGCGCGCGGTCTCCTCCACGGAGGGTTCCGGCACGTCGATCTTCTGGAAGCGGCGGGCGAGCGCGCGGTCCTTCTCGAAGATGCCGCGGTATTCCTGGTAGGTGGTGGAGCCGATGCACTTCAAGCCGCCGTTCTGCAGCACCGGCTTGATGAGATTGGAGGCGTCCATCACGCCGCCCGAGGCGGCGCCGGCGCCGATCACGGTGTGGATCTCGTCGATGAACAGGATCGCGCCTGCGTCCTTCTTGAGCTCCGCGAGCACCGATTTCAGGCGTTTCTCGAAATCGCCGCGGTATTTCGTCCCGGCGATGAGCGCGCCCATGTCGAGCGAATAGATGGTGGCGCCCTCGAGCACCTCAGGCACCTTGTCTTCGATGATCATGCGCGCGAGGCCTTCCGCCAGCGCGGTCTTACCCACGCCCGCCTCGCCCACGAACAGCGGGTTGTTCTTGCGGCGGCGGCACAGGATCTGGATGGTGCGCTCGATCTCGTGCTCGCGGCCGATGAGCGGGTCCACCTTGCCGTCGCGGGCGAGCTGGTTCAGGTTCGTGGCGTAGGTCTCGAGGGCGGTGCGCCCCGTCTTGCCCCCGGCCTCATCATCGTCCTCAGCGCTCTCGGAGGTGGCGTCGCGCCCCTCGTCCTCGTGGATCTTAGAGATGCCGTGGGAGATATAGTTGACCACGTCGAGACGGTTGATGCCGTGCCGCGCGAGCAGGTAGACCGCCTGGGATTCCTTCTCACCGAAGATCGCCACCAGGACGTTGATCGCGGTGACTTCCT
>DATIEQ010000116.1:0-3375 GCA_035455665.1 Gammaproteobacteria bacterium
CACCTCACCGGCCGCCAGCTGCGGGATTGACCATGCGCCTCATCGCCCTCATCCGCAAGGAACTGCTGCTGCTGCGCCGCGACTGGCACGCACTGATGCTGCTGTTCGTGATGCCGGCGGTGTTCATCCTGGTGATGTCGATGGTGCTGCAGAACGCCTACGCCCTGCATCGGGGCGCGAGTTTCGGTTATTACTTGGTGGACGGGGACGCCAGCCCCGTGAGCCAGGCCCTGGTGGACCGGCTCGGCGAGTCGCAGCAGTTCATGCGCGTCGCCTCCTCCGCGCCGCCCGAGGAACTGCTGAAGCAGGTGCAGGGCGATCGCGAACAGTTCCTGGTACGCATCCCGCCGGGTTTCGGCGCCGCCATGACGGGCGCCCACCCACTGCCGGTCAGGGTCTCCTCGGCCCCCGGGGTCGAGCCGTCGGTGGACAAGCTGTTCGAGGCGGAACTGCACGGCGTGCTGGCCCGCCTCTACCTGCAACGCACGCTGGCGCCGCTCACCGCCGTCGCACCCGGCGCGGCCGCCGCCCTGGACCCCGGCGCCGTGGATGCGTTGCTGCAGACGGAATCCCTGTACCAGACCGACGGACGCGGGGAACGGCCCTCGTCGGTGCAGCAGAACGTGCCGGCCTGGCTCCTGTTCGCCATGTTCTTCATCGCCATCCCCTTGTCCACCACCTGGGTGCAGGAGCGGCAGCAGGGGACCTATGCGCGTCTGCGCAGCATGGGCATGGACGCGGCCTCCATGCTGCTCGGCAAACTGCTGCCCTATCTCGGCATCAACCTGTTGCAGGTGGTGCTGATGCTCTGCGTCGGCGTGTTCCTGGTGCCCGGGCTCGGCGGTGACCGGCTCACGCTGGGGCAATCTCCGGCAGCGCTCGGACTCATGGCGCTCGCCATCAGCTTCGCCTCGGTGTCCTACGCGCTCTTGATCGCGAACCTCGTCTCCACCAGCGAACAAGCCACCATCTTCACCGGCGCCGCCAACCTGCTGATGGGCGCGCTCGGCGGCATCATGGTGCCGCGCTTCCTGATGCCGCCGCTGATGCAGGCCCTGGGCTCGTTCTCACCCATGGCCTGGGGGCTGGACGGCCTGCTCGAGGTGTTCCTGCGCCAGGGCGGCGTGGTCGCGGTGGCCCCGCAGGCCCTGCGCCTCGCGCTGTTCGCCTTGGCTTGCCTCGCGCTCGCGGGCTTGCGCATCCGCTTCGTGAGGAGAAAATGAGCGCCATGGACCGCGAACAGCTCAAGCTCGACCTGAAGCGGATGATCGTGCGGGAGTGCCAGAAGGACGTGGCGCCCGAGACGCTCAGCGACGACGGGCTGCTCATCGGTGGCGAGAGCCAGCTGGGGCTCGATTCCCTGGACGCGCTGCAGATCGCGCTCGCGGTCAAGCAGCACTACGGCAAGCGCATCGACGGCAACAACCGCACGCGCGCCGCGCTCACCTCCGTCAACACCCTCGCGGACTTCATCCTCTCGGACAGCGTTCCCTGAAGCATCCATGAGCGGCGCCTATCTACGTGGTGTGGGCCTGTGTTGCGCGCTCGGCCGCGATGCGCCGGACGCGGTCTCGGCCCTGCTGCGCGGCGGTCCGGCCCGCGTCTATCGGCAGCGTCTCGACGCGCTCGCCGAGCCCCTGGAGACGTCCTATTACCGCATCCCGGACGAGGCCGGCCTGTTCGACCCGGGCCGTTTCGAGCGCCTGTTGCCCCCGGTGATCGAGGCGGCCGTCTCCCAGGCCGGGCTCTCCGCCGCCGAACGGCGGTCGCTGCCGGTGTTCGTGGGTTCCTCCTGCTTCTCCATCGGCCTCGCGGAGGCGCAGTACGCCGCCGCGCTGCGACAGGCGTCGCCGGCCGCGCTGCCCATGCCCGTCTGCGACTATGAGTACCCGGCGACCCTGGCGCGCCGCGCACTCGGCGGCGCGGGCGAGGGCTACAGCTACAACACGGCCTGCACCGCCTCGGCCAATGCCCTCGTGGCTGCGGTCCGCATGCTGGCGCTCGGCTGGTACCCTCACGCGCTCGTGGTGGGGGCGGAACTCGCCAACCGCACCACCCTCGCGGGCTTCTCCGGCCTGCAGATCATCGCCGACCGCGTGCGCCCGTTCGACTCTCAGCGCCGCGGCCTGGTGCTGGGGGAAGGCATCGGCGCGGTACTGTTGTCTGCGGAACCGCGGCCGGGAGATCGCATGCGCCTGCTCGGCGGCGTGAACAACTGCGATACCTACAGCGTGACCACCGCGAACATGGACGGCCTGTCGGTGGCCGCGGCCCTGCGCGACACGCTCGCCCAGGCGCGGATCGAGCCGCGCCAGGTGCGCGGCATCAAGGCGCACGGCACCGGCACGCCGACGGGCGATGGCGCGGAAGCCGCCGGGATGCGGCAGGTGTTCGCGACGCTGCCGCCGGTCTCCGCCCTCAAGCCTTATCTCGGCCATACCCTCGGCGCCTGCGGCGTCATCGAGCTGATCCTCTTTGCCGGCGCCCTGCAGCGCGGTTTCATGCCGGGCACGCCCGGCTTCGAGACGCCGGACCCCGCCGCGACGGTGCAGGCCCTCTCGTCACCGGCCCCGGCCGAGGACGGCCACTACCTGCTGAGCCAATTCGGGTTCGGCGGCAGCAACACGGTGCTGGCCCTGGAGAGGCTCGCGTCATGATCCGCGTGCTCTCGACCGGCGCCTACCTGCAGCCGCTCAGCGACGGCGAGCCGCTGCCGGCGCTCAAGGAGGCGCTCCACAAAGCAGGCAGCCAAGCGTTCCGCCGCGTGGACCGTTTCATCCAGCTGGCCCTGCTCGGTTCCGCCCGCTGCGCCGCGGGACGCTCGCTACGCACGGACTGCGGCGTGTATCTCGGCTCCGGTTACGGTCCGCTCGGTGAGAACATCGCCACCCAGGAGCAGCTGATACGCGAGCGGGAGATCCCCATGCCGTTCGACTTCATCAACACGCTCGGCAACACCGCCGGCTTCCACGTGGCGAAGAACTTCGCGCTGCAGAGCCCGAACGTCTTCGTCTCGCGCCGCGGCGCGAGCTTCGAGGCGGTCCTGGCCGCGGCGTTCGCCGACCTGACACTCGGCGTGGTGACACAGGCGCTCGTGGGGATCGTGGAAGAAGCCACCCTGCCACTCGCGGAACACCGGCGGCGCCTAGGGCTCGTGGACGGCGTCCCCCTGGCGGAAGGCAGCCACTGGCTGCTGCTGGAAGCCGGCGCTGACGGCGCCCGCGCGCTCAGCCTGCAGCGCCACGCCGAACTCGCCGCCGTGGAGGGGGCCCTGAAGACGCTCGCGCGCGAGGGCGATCGCCTGTGCTGTGCACAGGCCATGGAATCGAGCGCGGCGAAGAGGCTCAGGAGCGGGTTTCCCGGCGCGATTCTGGG
>DATIEQ010000117.1:0-7379 GCA_035455665.1 Gammaproteobacteria bacterium
GAGCTCGCGCTCCAGGACGCTCGCGGCGTGATCCAGGGTGTCCCACACGGCGCCGAACACCTGGGGCATGCAGCGCAGCGCATAAGGGTCCTGTACCCGGTCGCAACCCTGGTGGGCCTCCCAGATCTCGCTGCCGGTGAGGAGCCGACGGAAGAGTTCTGCGACCTTGATCTGACCGTGCATGTTACGCACCGCGTGGATGCGCGCATCGAAAGGGCTGTAGCTTCCCGCCAGAGCCTCCACCGTGAGCGCGCCGAGGACGATGGACGAGAACAGCGCACGTCGGCCACGTATCAAGCCTTCGATGGCGAGCGCCGCGCTCACCTGGGTACCGTTCAAGAGGGCCAGACCCTCTTTGGCCTCGAGCCGCACGGGCTTCACGCATGCTGCCTCGAGCACGGCAGCTCCCTCGAGGAGCTTGCCGCGTTGCCGAGCCTCGCCCTCGCCGATGAGGGCGAGGGTCATGTGGGCGAGAGGTGCCAGGTCGCCGGAGGCGCCCACCGAGCCCTTGGCGGGGATGAGGGGCAGCACGTCGTGGTTGAGCAGCGCGAGCAGTGTCTCCACCACCTCGGGTCGGATGCCGGAGCGGCCGACGGCAAGGCTGTTGGCCTTGAGCAGCAGGATGCGCCGCACCAGGCCGTCCGCCAGCGGTTCGCCGACGCCGCAGGCATGGCTGCGGACCAGGTTGTATTGCAATTGCGCGAGCTGGTCGCGGGAGATGCGCTGGCGTGCCAGCGCCCCGAAACCGGTGTTGATGCCGTAGCTCGCCTGATCGGTAGCGATGACCCGGCGCACGGCATCAACGCTTGCCTGCATGGCCTTGTGGGCGGACGCGGTGAGCGTCACCTTGGGGCGAGAACCGTCGAAGTCCGCCAGGATCTTCAGGTCGAGTCCGGAGCCGGTGAGCGCGAGGCTCTCGCTCATGTGCGCTGTCCTTTGAAGAATGTGCTGCCGGGCTTGAGTCCTCCCAGCTGGTAACCCAGGAATTCCGGGGCGGGCAGATCCCAGAGGTTGAAATCCGCGTCGCGTCCCGGCGCGAGGCTGCCAATTCTATCCGCTCGCCCGAGGGCCTGCGCGGCATGCCGGGTTACGGCGGGCAGAAGCTCGCCCGGGAGGAGGCCGAAGAGCAGGCCCGCCATGTGCAGGGCGGTGAGCAGACTCGCCACCGGCGAGGACCCGGGATTGAGATCGGTGGCGATCGCCATCGGCACCCCGGCGGCACGCAGCAGCTGCACCGGCGGTTTGCGGTTCTCGCGCAGGAAATAGAAGGCCCCGGGCAGGAGCACGGCAACGCTGCCATGGCGCGCCAGGGCGGCCACGTCGGCCTCATCTGCATATTCCAGGTGGTCGCAGGACAAGGCGCCGAGAGCGGCAGCGGTGCGGGTCGCGCCCAGGTTCGAGAGCTGGTCAGTGTGAGCGCGCAGCTTGAGACCGAGCTTCGCGGCGCGCTCGGCGAGGCGCTTCAGTTCGTCCACGCTGAAGGCGATGTGCTCGACGAAGATGTCCACGTTGTCCGCGAGCTTCTCTTCTGCGACGGCCGGCAGCATGCGCTCCAGCACCTCGGAGAAATACCCGGCCCGGGTCTGCCCCGCCGGCACGGCGTGGGCGCCCAGGAAGGTGGCCACCACGTCCATGCGGATGTGGCGGCGCAGGCCGCGGATCGCGCGCAGCATCTTGAGCTCGCTCGCCTCGTCCAGGCCATAGCCGCTCTTGATCTCGACGGTGGTGACCCCCTCGGCGCGGAGCGCCTCGAGGCGCGGCAGGGTCTCCTCGATGAGCTGCTGCTCGCTCGCGGCCCTCACCGCCTTGACGGTGGAGAGGATGCCGCCGCCCGCCTTGGCGATGTCGGCGTAGCTCGCCCCCTGCATCTTCTGCACGTGCTCCGCCATGCGGTCACCCGCGTAGAGCGCGTGGGTGTGGCAGTCCACGAAGCCGGGAAGCAGCAGCCGCCCCTTGGCGTCGAGACGCTCCCGGGCGGGTGCGTCCGCGGGCACGCCGAGTGCCGCGACCTTCCCGCCGTTCACCGCCAGGGTGCCCGCGGAGGGAATCCCCCCGGCTGCCTCCATGGAGTGGATACGGGCGTTATGGACAAGCAAGTCGTACACGATTCGAGGGTTTCCTCCGGCTACTCAGGGCACCGGGAATCTGCGAGCATAGAGTATGCAGACCCGCCTCGCTTTTGAATACCTCCTGACCCCCGACGGTATCCGCCATGACCAGGCGCTGGTGGTGAACGCCCAAGGCTTCATCGAGCGCATCGAGCCCGCGCAGGGAAGGCACGACGGTTTCTTCGCCGTCCCCGGCATGCCGAACGCCCACAGTCATGCGTTCCAGCGGGCGCTCGCGGGTTACGGCGAGACCGCCAGCGGCGAGGATTCCTTCTGGAGCTGGCGCGAAGCGATGTACCGGCTCGCAAACCGGGTGAGCCCCGAGGACCTGTTCATCATCGCCCGCGAGGCCTTCCTGGATATGCTGCGCGGCGGTTACACCAGTGTGGCGGAGTTCCATTACCTGCACCATCTGCCGGACGGCCGTCCGGGGCCCGAGATGGCGCGCGCGCTCATCGACGCTGCGCGTGAGACGGGCATACACCTCGTGCTCCTGCCGGTCTACTACGAGACGGGCGGGATCGGCAAACCCGCGCGCCACGAGCAGCGCCGTTTCGTGCATAAGAGCGTCGCGGAGTACTGCGGCCTGCTGCGCGAACTGCATGGAGTGGAGCTCGGCATCGCGCCCCACTCGCTGCGCGCGGTGCCGCCGACGGCACTGCCCTCCCTGATCGAGGGTGCGAGCAAACTGCGCGGGACGCGCTTCCCGATACATATCCACATAAGCGAGCAGCGGCAGGAAGTGGAGGAGTGCCGCGCCGCCTACGGCGCGACGCCGGTTGAAGTGCTGGCACGCTCGGTTAAGCTCGACCATCAATGGAACCTGGTGCACGCGACCCACGCGACGGCGGAGGAACGCACACTCATCCAGCGTTCCGGCGCGACGGTGGTGCTCTGCCCCGCGACGGAGGCCTATCTCGGCGATGGGCTATTCGCCGCTGACGAGTTCGCCGCCGCCGGCGGACGCATCGCCATCGGTTCCGACAGCAACTGCCGCATCGATGTGCTGGAGGAGTTGCGGCTGCTCGAATACGGCCAGCGACTGCGCCGCGAACGGCGCGCCCGCTTCGCGACCGAACAGGGACTCGGCATCCCGCTGTGGCTCAAGGCCTGCGCCGGCGGCGCCATGGCCCTGGGTGCCCCCCTGGGCGCGCTCGCCCCGGGACAGCGCGCGGATCTGCTCGTCTTCGAGCCAGAAGCGTCCCCTGTCCGCGGGCACGAGGTGGACACTTTCATGGATGCGCTGGTCATCGGCGGCAATCGTCACGACATCGCCGCGGTCTACGTCGGGGGCAAGAAATTAGTGGATCACGGCGAGGCAGCAGGAGCGGAGGTGAGCGCGCGGGAGTTCGCGCGCGCCACACTCCGTCTCAACGAGACCTGATGCCGCCATGAAGATCACGCCCTATCACGTGCGCGAACCAAATGCACCGGAGATACCGGTGGTGGTGAGCATCCCCCACACGGGTATCTACGTGCCCGATGCCATCGCCGCGGACTTCGCATCCGGCCACATCCGCGGTCTGCCGATGACGGATTGGCACCTACACCATCTGTACGATTTCCTGCCGAGCCTGGGAATCACGACGATCTACGCCACCTACAGCCGTTTCGTGGCGGACCTCAACCGGCCGCCGGACGACACGCCGCTCTATCCGGGACGCTTCGAGACGGGCATCGTGGCCCTGAAGACCTTCTGGGGCGAGGACATCTACCGCACCCCGCCCACGGCAGAGGAGGTGGCGCGGCGCCGTGAGCTGGTGCATGAGCCTTATCACGCGCGGCTCCTAGAGCTCTTGCAGAGCCGCATCACCCGCTTCGGCGGGGCGGTGTTGATCGATGCTCACAGCGTCGCCTCGCGAGCTAATCTGCTGCACGGCGAGCTGCATCATGACATCTACCTCGGCGACCGGGATGGCAAGAGTAATTCCGGCTGGCTCACGACGTTCATGGAGAAACGCTTCGAGGCGGCGGACCTGCACGTGGTCCGTAATAATCCCTACAAGGGGGGCTATATCACCGAGCACTACGGTCAACTGCTCCAGGTGGCGGCGCTACAAGTGGAGATGCGCTGGGGCCTGTACCTGGATGAGCAACGGCCGGAGCAGGCGCTCAATCACCCTCGATTCGCATCCTTCAAGGGTGTCCTCAAGGGCGTATTCACGGCGCTGGCTGAAGACATCCGTCAACGCCGTCCGATGACGAAATGAACAGGTATCCCAATGCGTAGCTTGGCTTTGATCACCGGGGTTTTCGTGCTCACCGCTTGTTCGAGTGCCGAGGACTTCCTGGGTGTGGACAGCGGCCATGTGCAGTTCAGCTGCGCCGCGAGCGGGCCCTTGGCGATGACTCCACCCCTGCAGAGCAGCCTGGATGCCCTGGTGCCGGGCGTCGAGGTCGAGGTGCGCAGACCGCCCCCGCAGGGGGCGGCATTGATCACGATGCCTGTGGGTTCCGCCGGCGACAATTTCGCCTATTCCTGGCAGGAAGGGGGCGTGGGCAGCGCTCGTCCGCCGGGCGTGTGGGCCTGTGAAGCGGGCTGGCGCTTCGACGGCCGCGCCTGGCGGCTCACCCGTTTCGACGTGCATTGGCTGGGAGCTATGGTCGAACAGAAATGAAGAAGGCGTGGAGTGACTCCACGCCTTCTCATCTCACGTGCCGGACCTGAATCAGGGTTTGACGAACTTCAAGGTCATCCGGTCGCTCTCGCCGATGGCGGCGTACTTCGCCTTGCCCTCTTCACCCAGGGCGTATGTGGGGGGCAGGGTCCACACCCCCTTCGGGTAATCCTTGGTGTCCTTGGGATTGGCGTTGATCTCGGACTGGCCTGCCAATTTGAAGCCGGCTTGTTCCGCCACTTTCACGATGTAATCGGCCGGCATGTAACCGGACTTGAAGGTCTGTTCCACGGTCTTGCCGGCGGCTGCACGGTGATCCGTGAGTCCCAGCACGCCGCCGTGCTTCAGCACTTTGAAGGCCGCCTGGAACACCGTCAGCAATTGGTGTTCTCCCTCCCAGTTATGCGCGTTGCGGAAGGTGAGCACCATGTCCGCGGAGCCGTCCTTGCCGAGATCCAGGTGCTTCGGCGGATCGAAATCGACGACCTTCACCTTACCGTAGACCGCCGGGTCGGCGGCGAGTTTCTGCCTGTAGCTCCGCGCCACGTCGGATTCCGGCGATCCCTGGGTAGGGACGGAGGCGGCGATGAGCTGGCCGTGGTCGCGGAGCACCGGCGCCAGGACCTCGGTGTACCAGCCGCCGCCGGGCCAGAGTTCCACCACGGTCATGTCGGGCCTCAGTCCGAAGAACTCCAAGGTCTCGCGCGGGTGACGGTAAGGGTCGCGTGCGGCATTCGCGGGCTCACGCCAGGAGCCCTTCAGTGCCGCGGTGAGCGCCGCATCGGTGCCATCATCCGCCGCGAAGGCAGGCGCCGTGAGCGCCAGCGCGCATAGGGTGTAAACAAGAATACGTGCCTGTTTGAGCATGATGCACCTGAGTTATTTAGCGGGTTTCACGAATTTCAGCGTCATGCGGTCACTTTCGCCGACGGCGAGCATGGCGGCACGGTTGGCGTCGCCACCCACGAGGTCCGGCGGCAGCATGTGCACGTTCACGCTGTAGTCGTCATTCGGGTTCGCGTTGATCTCCGAGACGCCGGCCAGCGCGAAGCCCGTGTCCAGGCCAAGCTGGATGAGGTAATCCTCGGGTATACGGTGCAGGGCCTTGGAGCTCACGAGCGGGTCTTGGTTAGGCAGAGCGCGGTGCTCCTCGATGCCCAAGATGCCGCCCGGTTTGAGTACCTTGTAGGCCGCCTGCATCATCGCCGCCAGTTCCTTGGGGTCGTCGATCAGATAGTCGTGGGTGACGCGTTGGGCGAGCACCATATCGGCGGAAGCGTCCGCGCCCAGGGACATCTGCTGGGGCGGTGAGAACGGGATCGCTTTGACATGCCCGAGGACCGCCACCTGATCGTTGAGGCGGGCAAGATACTTGTCGCTGACTTTGCTGGGGGCGGTGATGAGCTGGCCATGCTCCTTGAGCACCGGCGCCAGGATCTCCGTGTACCAGCCGGCGCCCGGTCCTATCTCGATGACCGTCATGTCGGATCTGAGGCCGAAGAACTCCAGGGTCTGGACCGGGTGGCGGTATTGGTCGCGTGCCTTGTTCGCGTCGGAGCGCCAGCTGCCCGCTACCGCCTGCTGCAGCAAGGCATCCGTCGCGGCGCTAGGAGCGGGTGCGGTGGTGGCGGCATGCACGCAGGCGGCACATAGGGCGACGAGCAAGGCTGAAATCAGGGTCTTCATGGTTTGTCTCCTCGTCTAAGCTTAAGCCAAATATCTCTGCCGGGGCTCGGAATAGTGGGCGGGATATGGTAAAAATGCGCCCGCGTCGGAGCCACTTCCAGGGCGTCTTTCAATGCAGGTTTGGAGTCCATGAGTCACGAGAGGTTCAATTTCACCTTGCAGGCGAGCCGGATGCTCACGCCGCGGGTGCTGCAACTCAGTCTCAAACGTGAGGACGGCCGGGCTTTCCCTTATATCCCAGGTCAGTTCATCACCCTGCACCTGCCATTCGCGGACATGGAGTTGAGGCGCAGCTACAGTGTGGCAACGATCCCGCCCGCCGGCGGCACCGACGAGGTGCAGATCGCCGTTACCCATGTGGACGAAGGGCGCGCGACGGGGCTCCTCTACGGCCTACAGCCCGGCGCGCGCATCGCCGCCACGGGACCCTTCGGCCGTTTCGTGCTGCGCGACGACCCGCCCGCCCGTTATCTCCTCATCGCCACCGGCACCGGCGTGTCCCCGTACCGGGCCATGCTGCCGCAGCTTGCGAAGCTCCTGGATGGCAAGAATCACTCGGCGGTGCTCATGCTGGGAGTGCGCGGGCCAGACGAGCTCCTCTACGGCGAGGACTTCCTGAAATTCGCGGCGGAGAATCCGGCGTTCACGTTCATCGCGTCCTTGAGCCGGCGGCTGTCGGAACCGGCGCGCGCGCATGAGCGCAAGGGCTACGTGCAGGATCACCTGATGGAACTCGCGCCGGATCCGAAGCGTGACATCGTCTATCTCTGCGGTAACCCGGATATGATCGATGCCTCGGTGGAGCGTCTCAAGGCCGTCGGTTTCGAGAATCATAATCTACGCCGCGAGAAATACGTCTCGTCAAATTGACTCAAGAGCTACTGCGCTCGGTATAGCTTCGTTGCGCTTCGGCTCGCAATCCTCACGTACACTAAGAGTACGCTCCGGTTGCTCGCCTCGCGCGCCT
>DATIEQ010000118.1:0-11534 GCA_035455665.1 Gammaproteobacteria bacterium
CCCCACGGACGTGGGCCCGGTCATCGACAAGGCGGCGAAGCAGGTCCTGGACGAGCACAAGGAATGGATCAAGACCCAGGGGCGGGTGATCCGCGAGCTCAAGGCGCCGCCGGAATTCGACCACGGCACCTACGTCACGCCCCTGGCGGTGGAGCTCCCGAGCCTCGACATCCTGAAACGGGAGGTCTTCGGACCGGTGCTGCACGTGATCCGCTTCAAGGCGGCCGACTTGGACAAGATCATCGACAGCATCAACCGCACCGGCTACGGACTGACCCTCGGCGTGCATTCGCGCATCGACAGCCAGGCCCAGTACATCCAACGGCGCATCCGCGTCGGCAACGTCTACATCAACCGCAACATGATCGGCGCGGTGGTGGGCGTGCAACCCTTCGGCGGCCAGGGGCTGTCCGGCACCGGCCCGAAGGCGGGCGGCCCTCATTACATGCACCGTTTCGCCACGGAGCGGACCGTGACCATCAACACGGCGGCGGTGGGTGGCAACGCTACTCTGCTTTCCCTCGGCGACGAGTAGGAAGCCACCTTAAAAACTGCTGTGCTTGGCATGACTTCGTTGCACGCCGGCTCGCAATCCTCATGTACTGGCGTGTACACTCCGGTTGCTCGCCGCCGTGCGCCTCGTCCTGCCTGCGCTCGCGACGTTTTTAAGGCGACTTCTCAGTCTCAGCATTTGATGCTTCTTTAAGAGGCACTATGGCGATCAGCGTATTCGATGTGTTCAAGATCGGCGTGGGACCCTCGAGTTCCCACACCGTGGGGCCCATGCGCGCCGCCCGCCAGTTCCTGCTGGACCTGGAGGAGAAGAAGCTGTTCGACACGACTGCCCAGGTGGCGGTGCAGCTCTACGGCTCCCTGGCCCTGACCGGCAAGGGTCATGGCACCGACCGGGCCGTACTGCTGGGCCTCGAGGGGGAGGCGCCGGACGGCGTAGACCCGGACGCGATCGCCGCCCGCCTCGACAAGATCCGCAAGAGCGGGCGCATCAAACTGCTCGGCAAGCGGGAGATCCCCTTCGACGAGGCGCTCGACCTCCTGTTCCATAAGGACCAGGTGCTGCCCAAGCATTCCAACGGACTGCGCTTCACGGCGCTCGATGCCGGCAAGAAGACGTTGTTCACCGATGAGTTCTATTCCATCGGTGGCGGCTTCGTGGTGCGCGGCAGCGACGATGAGGGCGACGCTGCCTCCGCCGAGGTGAAGCTCGCGCACCCCTTCGAATCGGCGGAAGAGCTCCTCGCGCAATGTGCCAGACTCAAGCTCGGCATCGACCAGCTCATGCTGGAGAACGAGCGGGCCTGGCGCAAGGATGCCGATACCAGGAAGGGTCTGCTGCGCATCTGGCAGGTGATGCAAGGCTGCGTGGCCCGGGGCATGCGCGAGGGCGGTGAACTGCCCGGCGGCCTGCACGTCGTCCGTCGCGCACAGAAGATCCATGGCCAGCTCACGGCGCAGAAGAAGGTCACGGCGCTCGACGCCATGGACTGGGTCAACCTCTGGGCACTCGCGGTCAACGAGGAGAATGCGGCTGGCGGTCGGGTGGTCACCGCGCCCACCAACGGCGCGGCCGGAATCATCCCGTCGGTGATGCACTATTACATGCGCTTCGTGGACGGCGCCGAGGAGGAAGGCATCCTGCGCTTCCTGCTCACCGCCGCTGCCATCGGCATCCTCTACAAGAAGAACGCCTCGATCTCCGGCGCCGAGATGGGTTGCCAGGGCGAGGTGGGCGTCGCTTGTTCCATGGCGGCGGGCGGGCTCGTCTGTGCCATGGGCGGCAGCGTGGGCCAGGTGGAAAATGCCGCCGAGATCGGCATGGAACATAACCTGGGGCTCACCTGCGACCCGGTCGGGGGTTTGGTGCAGATCCCCTGCATCGAACGCAACGCCATGGGCGCAGTGAAGGCCATCAACGCGGCGCGCATGGCCATGCTGGGCGACGGCCAGCACCGGGTGTCGCTGGACCAGGTGATCGCCACCATGCGGCAGACAGGTAAAGATATGCGCAGCATCTATAAAGAGACCTCCCTCGGAGGGCTGGCGGTCAACGTCACCGAATGCTGAACGCCGGGCCGCCGGAGATCCTTCGGGGGCTTGCAGGTCGAAATTCTTCGCATCCCGTCGTATCGGGGACGTAGTCATGCCATTTGCCCATTGCATCGCTTGCGCGTTGTCGTCCGGGCTATTGTTGGCAGCGTCGTCGGCGTTCGCCGCTGACGATCCTTCCATAAGCATGACCGGCGCTTTCGGCCCCTATGCCATGAATCGCGAAGCGTCCGGCACCAGTTGGCAGCCGGAGGCTGTGCCGCTCGAAGGCTATATGCTCATGCGAGAGGGTTGGATGACCATGCTCCACGGCTATTTCGTGCAGGTGCATGACCACCAAGGCGGGCCACGGGGTGCCCGTGAGGATTTCGCCGAGAGTCTGTTCATGGCCATGGCCCAGCGTGCTTTGGGAGAAGACACGTTCGGGCTGCGCGCCATGCTGTCCCTGGACCCAGCCATGGGCAAGGACGGCTATCCGCTGCTGCTACAGACCGGCGAGACGGCGGACGGTGTCCACCCGCTCGTGGACCGCCAGCACCCCCATGACCTCTTCATGGAATTGTCGGCGTCCTACAGCCATGCCTTCAGCCCGGATCAGGCTGTCTTCATCTATGGCGGGCTGCCGGGTGAACCGGCGCTTGGACCGCCCAGCTTCATGCACCGCGCATCGAGCCAAGACGACCCCGAGGCGCCGCTTTCGCATCACTGGCTGGATTCCACCCACGTCACCTATGGCGTCGTGACCCTGGGGTATATCCAGGGCGGCCTCAAGCTGGAGGCCTCCGTCTTCCATGGCCGCGAGCCGGATCAATTCCGTTGGAACATCGAGAGCGGCCGGCTGGATTCCGCCTCCGCCCGCATGAGCTGGAATCCCACGCCCCGCTGGGCCTTGCAGGCGAGTCGCGGGTATCTGCACAGTCCTGAGGAACTCGATCCCGGCGTGAACCAGCGCCGCACGACCGCCTCCGCCATGCACGAAGTCCCGTTCGGTGCTGACAATACCTGGGCTACCACCTTCGCCTGGGGCCAGGACGATAACCGCCCGGGCCACCGGCTGGATGCCGGTCTAGCGGAGACGGAACTTGTATTCGGAGGGGTGAATACCCTGTTCTACCGCGGGGAACGGGTGCAGGAAGATGAACTATTCGATTCGACTTCGCCCTTACACGACAAGGTCTACATAGTCGTCAAGCGTAGCGTAGGCTTCATCCACGATTGGCTGCTGGGTGGACACTGGCGCTTCGGGTTCGGTGGTTTGTTAGGCACCTATCACTTGCCCGATGCAGTGCAGGGTACCTACGGCGGGCCCCGTTCCTATATGCTGTTCGCCCGCTTGAGATTCGATTGAGAGGTGAGCGATGGCAAGCATGTTTCCGCGGCGCAAGCTCGGCAGCCAGGGACTCGAGGTCTCCGCCCTGGGTCTGGGCTGCATGGGCATGTCGGATTTCTACAAAGGCGGGCAGGGTGAGCGTGAATCCATCGCCACGCTTCATCGCGCCCTGGACATCGGCATCGATCTCCTCGATACCGCCGATGTCTACGGTCCTCATACCAACGAGGAACTCCTAGGCTGCGCGCTGAAGGGCAAGCGCCAGCAGGCGCTCATCGCCACCAAGTTCGGCAACATGCGTGACGCGGACGGGAAATTCATCGGCGTGAACGGTAAACCCGAATACGTGCGTGGATGCTGCGACGCGTCATTGAAACGCCTCGGCGTCGATTACATCGACCTCTATTACCAGCACCGCGTGGACAAGGACACACCCATCGAGGATACGGTGGGCGCCATGGCAGAACTCGTGCAGCAGGGCAAGGTCCGCTATCTCGGCTTGTCCGAGGCGGCGCCCGCGACTCTGCGGCGCGCTCACAAGGTGCATCCCATCAGCGCCCTACAGACGGAATACTCCCTGTGGAGCCGCGACCCGGAGGACGGGATACTCGCCACGGTACGTGAGCTCGGCGTCGGCTTCGTGGCCTACAGTCCCCTGGGGCGCGGATTCCTCACCGGCCGTTTCAAGCGCCTGGAGGATCTGCCGGAGGACGACTGGCGCCGCCGTTCACCCCGTTTCCAAGGTGAGAACTTCCAGAAGAACCTGGAAGTCGCGGAGCGGGTGGGGAAGATCGCGTCGCAACGGGGGATCGAAGCCTCCCAGGTGGCGCTCGCCTGGCTCTTGCACCAGGGCGATGACATCGTGCCCATCCCCGGCACCAAACAGCGCAAGTACCTCGAAGAGAACGCCGCGGCCGCCTCGATCAGGCTCTCGGAGCCGGAATTACAGGCTATCGCGGCTGCTTTCCCCATGGGAGTCGCTGCGGGTAACCGCTATCCCGACATGAGCACGGTGAACCGCTGAAACTTCCCATGGCGCAACTCGAACTCATCATCGGCAACAAGGCTTATTCGGGATGGTCCATGCGCCCCTGGCTCGCCCTGCGACATGCACGGGCAGAGTTCCGCGAGACACGTGTGCCGCTCTACATCCCCGGCTACAAGGGAAAAGTGCTCGAGCATTCGCCCTCGGGCAAGGTACCGGCGCTGAAGCACGGCGCCGTCACCCTGTGGGATTCCCTCGCTATCTGCGAATACCTGGCGGAATTGTTCCCGGCGGCAAAACTCTGGCCCCCAGAGCCGGCGGACCGGGCGACGGCACGCTCGGTGAGCGCGGAGATGCACTCGGGATTCACCGGCATCCGCGGCGCCCTGCCGTTCAACTGCCGCGCACAGGGTAGACGTGTAGCGCTCACGGCACCCGTGGATGCAGAGATCGGACGGGTGCAGGCGCTATGGCGGAACTGCCGCCAGCAACATGCTGTGATGGGCCCCTGGCTCTTCGGCGCATTCACCAATGCCGATGCCATGTTCATCCCCATGGCCCTGCGCTTTGCCACCTACGGCATCGCGCTGGGCACGGTAGAGCGGGCCTACCTCGATACGATCCTCGCTCATCCGCCGGTGCAGGAATGGATCGCCGCGGCCCGGCAGGAACGCGAAGTCATGGATGACAACGAAGTGGGCAAGTGATGACGGGAGCGGAGGGTCTGCTCAGCCCTGAGGAATACCAGCTCATCGCCGCGCCCGCCCTCGAAGCCGCCGCGCAAGCGGCGGCCCAACGTGGCGATCCGCATCTCTACAACGACATGGCCTCCATGCTGGCCCTGCTCGGCCTCGTGAATGCCCTCATCAGGCTTTACCGCGATGCGGCGGGCGACGCCGCCTCGCCGCCGGCGGTCCTGGAGGCGGCGCCCATGGCCGTCTGTGCCCTGGTGTTCACCGAGTCCGGATTGGGACAGGAAGGTGTCACGGCGTGTCTCCGGGCTCTTGCTGCTGCCTACCTGCGCCTGCTGAAAGCAGGTGTCCTCGGCCCCCAGGAAGCTTACGTGGAAAAAGCCTATATCGACCTCAGCAACGGTCATCGCGCAGCTGCGCTCCAGGCGCTACGCCAGGCCGCGTTGGCGATGGCGAGAGCCGTGGATGCCTGGGAGGCGGACGAGGCAGGCTCGGAAAGCCTTTGAGAGGCTCAGCTTGCACCCTGGGCTTATCTGTATATAATCACATATACTGTGTTTATACGCAGGTATCAATCCAGGCGGTTCCATGGAAAAGATCACGCCCAGGCAACAAGAAATATTCGATTTAATTCAGCAGGTTATTGAAGAAACCGGCATGCCACCGACCCGTGCTGAGATCTCCACAGCCTTGGGGTTCAAGTCCGCGAATGCCGCCGAGGAACATCTGCGCGCCCTAGCCCGAAAGGGTATGATTAGCCTACTGCCCGGCGCTGCCCGGGGAATACGCATTACCGATCCTCCCGGTCTCCCGGTAGTGGGCCGGGTAGCGGCGGGCAGTCCTATTCTCGCTGAGCAACACCTGGAAGGCCGGGTGCGGCTCGATCCCCGCATGTTTCACCCCAAGCCTGATTATCTCTTGCGTGTGCGCGGCATGAGCATGCGCGACGCCGGCATCCTGGACGGAGACCTGGTGGCTGTCTCTCGCGCCACCAACGTGCGCAACGGCCAGATCGTGGTGGCGCGCCTCGGGGACGAGGTGACCGTGAAGCGTTTCCGCCAGCAAGGCCCGGAAGTATGGCTTTTACCCGAGAATCCGGCCTTCCAGCCCATCGTGGTGAACCGGCCGCAGGAGCTCCTCATCGAGGGGGTCGTGGTGGGGGTCATGCGCGACGCCCTGGTGCAATAAGCCCACTATCACCCTGACGGCTTTGGAGTATAATTTCGCGCCCCTATACGGGGCTGAAGCTAACCGATTGATTATATTGACTTAAAATAAGACAATCCCGAACCGGCTGGTGCTCCCTGTGAGACCGGCCGGTTGTCTTTTGGGGTCCCAGACAGGGTATGCCACATACGAACGGACATAGCAGCGTCCACACTGGGCTGCGCAACGGCAACGGCGAGCACGGCATGGACCGTAAGCGCCTCTACCTCTTGAGCCTGGGGGCCCTGGGGGTGGTGTTCGGCGACATCGGCACGAGCCCGCTGTATGCCATCAGCAGCTCTTTCGCCGCCGGTAACGGCCTGCTCCCCACCCCCGAGACCGTGCTCGGCGTCCTGTCGTTGGTGTTCTGGTCGCTGGTCATCATCGTCTGCCTCAAATACCAGCTGTTCGTGCTGCGAGCCGACAACAAGGGGGAGGGTGGCATCCTGGCGCTGTTGGCGCTATTGGATCCCTGGCGCACGCGCCGTAGCCGCCGTTCCCAGATACTCATCGCCTTGGGCATCTTCGGTGCCGCCTTGCTCTATGGCGACGGCATGCTCACGCCCGCCATCTCGGTGCTGAGCGCCGTGGAGGGGTTGCAGTTGGGGGCCAACCCCATCTCACGACCCATGATCATCGCCATCACCGTGGCCATCCTGGTAGCGCTGTTCGCGTTCCAGCGCGGCGGCACCGCCCGCGTGGGTGCGGTGTTCGGTCCCATCTGCGCCGTCTGGTTCGTCGTCATCGGCTGGCTCGGGCTGGTGGGCATCCTGAAGTACCCCGGTGTCCTGGCGGCAGTGAACCCCGCCTACGCCATCGCTTTCATCGTGCACCATGGTTTCGCCGACATCGTGGTGCTGGGCGCGGTGTTCCTCTGCGTCACCGGTGCCGAGGCGCTGTATGCCGACATCGGCCATTTCGGCCGCGGACCCATCCGCCTCTCGTGGTTCGCGTTCGTGATGCCGGCGCTCGTGCTCAACTACTTCGGCCAGGGGGCCATGCTTCTTGCCAACCCCGGCCAGCCCGTACAGCAGTTGTTCTACAGCATGGTTCCGCCCACCCCCTGGCTTCTCTACCCGCTCATCGCCCTCGCCACTGCTGCCACCGTGATCGCTTCCCAGGCGGTGATCTCCGGCGCCTTCTCCCTCATGGGCCAGGCGATCCAATTCGGCCAGAGCCCCCGGCTCACCATCGTCCGTACCTCCGTGGATGAGAAAGGACAGATCTACATCCCTGCCCTTAACTGGATACTGATGGTGGCTACCATCGCCATCGTGCTGGGCTTCCAGAGCTCGGACAAACTCGCCACTGCCTACGGCGTGGCGGTCAGCTCCACCATGGTCATCACCACCATCCTGATGTTCTACGCCGAGCGCGATCATTGGCGCTGGAACATCGTGCTGGTCTGTCTCGCGACCGCCTGCTTCCTGCCGGTGGACCTGATGTACTTCAGCGCCAACGTCTTCAAGATCTGGGACGGCGGCTGGCTGCCTTTGCTGGTCGGGATCATCGGCTTCATCATCATGTCGACCTGGAGCACCGGACGGTCGAACCTCATCGACCGCCTGCGGGCCGCCACCGAGCCTCTGGACGAGTTCCTGGATCATATCCGCGTGCAGAAACCGCTGCGCGTGCGCGGTACCGCCATATTCATGACTGCGCCGAACCTGGGCACCCCGCCGATGCTGCAGCACCACCTGGAACACAACCAGGTGTTGCATGAGCAGATCGTGCTCTTGACGGTGCTTACCGACGACGTGCCCTTCGTGCACCCGACCCAGCGGCTGGAAGTCGAGAAGCTGGACCTGGGTTTCTATCGAGTCAACGTGCACTACGGCTTCATGCAGATACCCAACATACCGAAGGCCTTGAGCCGCGCGCAGAATTTCGGTCTGACCATCGATCCCGAGACCGTCACCTACTACATCGGGCGGGAGACCCTGGTGGCTACTCGGCGCTGGCCCTCCATGATGGGCTGGCGCGAGAAACTGTTCGCTTTCATGTCGCGCAATGCGATGCGCGCCACGGATTTCTACCAGATCCCGCCGGATCGTACCGTGGAGCTGGGGCTACGTCTCCAGCTCGCTGATCTGCGCGGCGGACGCAACGGCCGCCCGCGATGAAGACCGGCGCTGGATCATGATCGGTAAGCTGTTGACGGTCATCGCCGCGACCATCACGGGCATCATCTCCAGCCTGGGCTACGGTGGCGTCGTCCTGCTCATGGCCATCGAGAGCGCCTGTATCCCGCTGCCTTCCGAGATCGTCATGCCGTTCTCGGGTTATCTCGTGTACAAAGGCGCCTTCAGCCTATGGGGCGTGTCGCTCGCGGGCGCTCTTGGCAACGTGCTGGGGTCGCTGGTTGCCTACTACGTCGGGCTGCGGGGCGGCCGCCCGCTGGTGCAGAAGTACGGCCGCTATCTCCTCATCTCCCACCACGACCTGGATCTCGCCGACTTCTGGTTTGGCCGTTTCGGCGACATCACCATCCTGGTGGGCCGCCTCTTGCCAGTGGTGCGGACCTTTATCGCCTTCCCGGCGGGGGTCGCCCGTATGGCGTTGGGCAAGTTCGTGGCGTACACCTTCGTCGGGTCGCTCATCTGGTGTGCGGCACTTGCCTGGGTGGGAGAGCGGTTGGGCGAGCACTGGGAGAGCCTAGGGCCCTGGTTTCACCGTTTCGATGCCTTCATAGCCGCAGCGCTGCTGCTGGCGGCGGCCTGGTGGATCTGGCGGCACCTCCGCCATGCCCGGCAGGGCTAAACACCCTTCTTGACAGATTGGCTTATATATCCGATAGTTACGCGTAGATAGCGCCGATTTGATGCTCAGCTTGCGGGCGCTCTATAAATACAGCTAAAGCGGGGGTCGCCACCCGAACCTGCTCTAGCTCCCGTCTAACCGACGGTACCAAGCTGAGCGGGTTTTTTGTTTTCGGAGCGGCCCTTTTGCCCGAATAACTTCGTTGCGGCGTGTTCTGCGGTGCTCATTTACTGGAATGTAAACTCCGCTCCTCGAACCCGCCGCGCCTCGTTCTCGGTCAAAATTGCCGGCTCCGCAACAAAAAGTGTTCAACCATCGCCGCTTAAGTGACAACTTGCAGGGCGAAACGGTGCCCCTGGATCAGGGTCGCCGACTGCTAAAGCGTCAGGAGCGAAGAGCATGAATCCCTTGTCCACCCCCTGGGACCGCCGGGCTGCGAACCGCCCGAAGGTCTCCTTCGAATTCTTCCCGCCGAGCACGCCCGCCATGGAGCAGAAGCTGTGGCAGGCGCTGTCGCGCCTGGCGCCGCTTGCCCCGCGTTTCGTCTCCGTCACCTACGGCGCAGGAGGCTCCACCCGCGAACGCACCCATGACACGGTGGTCGCCATCCAGCGGCGCCTCGGCCTGGCCCCCGCAGCGCATCTCACCTGCGTGGGCTCCAGCCGTGAAGAGATCGACGCGGTCGCGCGTCGATACTGGGAGGCAGGCGTGCGGCATCTGGTCGCCCTGCGCGGCGACCCACCGGGCGATGGGGTACGGTTCGTGCCGCATCCCGACGGTTACCGCAACGCCGCGGAGCTGGTGGCGGGTCTGAAGCGCATCGGCGATTTCGACATCAGCGTCGCCGCCCATCCGGAAGGGCATCCCGACGCCCTGTCACCAGCGGCGGACCTGGACAACCTGAAACGCAAAGTGGATGCGGGCGCAAGCCGTGCCATCACCCAGTACTTCTTCGACGTGGACGTGTTCCTGCGTTTCCGCGACCGCGCCGCGGCCCGCGGTATCCGTGTACCCCTCGTGCCCGGTATCCTGCCCGTCACCAATTTCGCGCAGGTCATCAAGTTCAGCGCCCGTTGCGGCGCGAGCGTGCCCGGCTGGCTCGCCGGCTTCTTCGCTGACCTGGACGACGACCCGGAGACCCGTTCCCTCGTGGCCGCCCACGTGGCCGGCGAACAGTGCCGGAAGCTCCAGGCGGAGGGCGTGAACGAATTCCATTTCTACACCCTCAACCGGGCGGAACTGACCCGCGCCATCTGCCGGCTGTTGGGCGTGCGTGCGCGCCACGGCGCGTCCACGTCGGGAGAACGCCCGCCAGCAGTCCGTTCGGCGCCGATCTGAAACCCCATGGACTGTAAAACCACCCTGGAGCGTTTGCTCGCCGGGCGCATCCTGGTGCTGGACGGTGCCATGGGCACCATGATCCAGGCACGCAAACTCGGCGAGCAGGACTTCCGTGGCGATCGCTTCAAAGATCATCCCCGGGATCTCAAGGGCAACAACGACCTGCTCACCCTGACGCGACCTGACGTGATCGGCGCCATCCACCAGGCCTATCTCGATGCCGGGGCCGACATCGTCGAGACCAACACCTTCAACTCCACGTCCGTGTCCCAGGCCGACTACGGTTTGGAGGCCTTGGTATACGAGCTGAACTGCGAGGCGGCGCGGCTCGCGAAGCGTTTGACCCTCGCCGCCACGGAGAAGACGCCGGATAAACCGCGCTTCGTGGCAGGCGTACTCGGCCCTACCAACCGTACCGCTTCCCTTTCGCCGGACGTGAACGACCCGGGCTTCCGCAACATCGACTTCGATGCTCTCAAGGCGGCTTACGCCGAGGCGCTGCGGGGTCTATTGGATGGCGGCTCAGACCTGATCATGGTCGAGACGATCTTCGATACCTTGAACTGCAAGGCGGCTCTCTACGCACTCGAGGAGCATTTCGAGAAGAGCGGAGCCCGGGTGCCGGTCATGATCTCGGTCACCATCACCGACCTCTCTGGGCGCACGCTTTCGGGCCAGACCCCCGAGGCCTTCTGGAACTCGGTGCGCCACGTACGCCCCTTCAGCATCGGCTTGAACTGCGCCCTCGGCCCGGAGCAGTTGCGACCCTACGTGCAGGAGCTCGCCGGCCTCGCGGACTGTTACCTCAGCGCCCACCCCAACGCCGGCCTGCCGAACGCCTTCGGCGGCTACGACGAATCGCCGGAGCAGATGGCGAAGCTCATGGGGGAATGGGCGGCGAGCGGTTTCATCAACATCATCGGCGGCTGCTGCGGGACGACGCCGGCGCACATCCGCGTTCTCGCGGATGCGGTCGCGGGCGTCGCGCCCCGCCGCCCGGCGACCCTCGAACCCAAGTGCCGGCTCGCGGGTCTGGAAGCCCTGAACCTCGGCAAGGACAGTCTGTTCGTGAACGTGGGCGAGCGTACCAACATCACCGGCTCCGCCAAGTTCAAGAAGCTCATCCTGGATGGAGACTACGACGCGGCCCTGCATG
>DATIEQ010000119.1:0-2675 GCA_035455665.1 Gammaproteobacteria bacterium
CGGCATAGGTCTTGGCTACGGGCTCGAAGGAGACGATGCGTCCCCGGTAGCCCGCCTTGCGCAGCATGGCGCCGTACTGCCCCTGGTTCGCACCCACGTCCAGCACGCAGTCGATGTCGAGCTTGGCAAAGAGCTGGCAGAGATGGGAACCCAGGCTCGGCTGATCCTTGCGGATGTGCAGCAGCTCCCAGCCGAAGAGCTTCGCCAGTTCTTTATGGAGCTTCATGCCAGGGTTCCCCGCTCAAACGGAAAGCGGCCTCTCGGCCGCTTTCCCTGTTGATGACCCGCCTTATTTGCGCTTGGCGAGTTCCACGTAATCCCGCTTCGTGGCGCCGGTGTAGAGCTGGCGCGGGCGGCCGATCTTCATGTGCGGGTCGGCGATCATCTCCTGCCAGTGCGCCACCCAGCCCACGGTGCGGGCGATGGCGAACATCACCGTGAACATGTTCACCGGGATGTTGAGCGCCTTGTAGATGATGCCGGAGTAGAAGTCCACGTTCGGGTAGAGCTTCTTCTCGATGAAGTAGCTGTCCTTGAGCGCGATCTCCTCGAGGCGCATGGCGAGCTCGAGCAGCGGGTCGTTGGCGCGGCCGAGTTTCTCCAGCACCTTGTGGCAGGTGGCGCGGATGATCTTGGCGCGCGGGTCGTAGTTCTTGTAGACGCGGTGGCCGAAGCCCATGAGCCGGAAGCCGGAGTTCTTGTCCTTGGCCTTGGCGACGGCGGCATCGATGTTCTTGACGTCCTTGATCTCCCTCAGCATGTCCAGCACCGCCTCGTTGGCGCCGCCGTGGGCCGGGCCCCACAGGGTGGCGATGCCGGCCGCGATGGCGGCGTAGGGGTTGGTGCCGGAGCTGCCGGCGAGCCGCACCGTGGAGGTGCTGGCGTTCTGCTCGTGGTCCGCGTGCAGGATGAAGAGCAGGTCCAGCGCCTCGGCCGCCACCGGGTCCACTTCGTACTTCTCCGCCGGCACCGAGAACAGCATGTTGAGGAAGTTGGAGCAGTAGTCCAGCTCGTTCTTGGGATACACGAAGGGCTGGCCGATGCCGTGCTTGTACACCGCGGCCGCCAAGGTCGGCATCTTGGCGATGATGCGGTGGGCGAACACGTCGCGGTGCTTGGGGTTATGGATGTCGGTGGAAGTCGGGTAGAACGCCGACAGCGAGCCCACGACCGCGGTCATCATCGCCATGGGATGGGCGTCGTAGTGGAAGCCGTTGAAGAAGCGCAGCACCGCCTCGTGCACCAGCGAGTGGTGCTGGATGGAGTGGTTGAACTTCTCGAGCTGCGCCTTCGTCGGCAGTTCGCCGTAGAGGATGAGGTAGCAGATCTCGAGGAAGTTGCTCTTCTGGGCCAGCTGCTCGATGGGGTAGCCGCGGTAGAGCAGCACGCCCTCGTCGCCGTCGATGTAGGTGATCTTGCTCTCGCAGCTCGCGGTGGACATGAAGCCCGGGTCGAAGGTGAACACCCCCTGGTCCTTGTAGAGCGCGGCGATGTCGAGGGTGCCGGGGCCGAGCGTGCCCTCCTTGAGCGGCATGTCCGTGCCTTTGCCGGCGGGGTTCGTGAGTTTGTAGATCTTGTTGCTCATGGACCGTACTCCTGAGGAGGCGCGGCGTAGTCTCTACAAGGCGGGCCTTTAAGTTAAAGGTCCGCGGGACGAATTATGTCAATCGACGATGGCCAGACTTCCTGTCCTGAAGGGCAGGGCCGTTGGATGTTTTAGGACCTACGGCGCGCCAATTATATGCCTCTGATTCGTCCGGATAGCCCTGGAAATGACCACTGACCGAAGGTCAGTAGCGTCAGGGCAGGGGGGGGAGCGCTTGCGGGGCGTGGATGCCGATTTCCAGGCTGCCTTTGTAGTCCCGCACCCAGCCCCGGGTGAGGACCTTGTGGCCCAAGAGGCCGGCCGGATCGGCGCCGAAGCGCGCCAGATCCCGACGGTCGATCCACAGCTTGATTCGCCCCTCCAGGATCAACCCCAGTCCCGCCCGCCGTCGCTGCACGTCCGTGACCTTGCCCTCGAGGATCAGGAAGACCCCCGCCGCCGGCGCTGCATCCGCGGCGTGCTGCACGAGCGGCGACTCGACCGACCAGATGCCGAGCCGTCTAGAGCGTGCCGACCTCTCGGCGGCGCCATAGCAGGTGAGGCGTTCGACGTCCGGCGGTTCGGCGATGAGTACCGCGAGCCCTTCCACGAGCAACGCTTGGCCCAGGTCAGCGCCGGAGGGCGAGTAAAGGTAGGCGAGCATGCGGCCGTGGACGTCGTAAGCCTCGTTCCCGATCTCCATCCCCACGCGTCCGTCGCTCTGCGCGAGGAGTTCGCTCAAGCGCCGGCGCGCTTCCTGGGAGTAGGGTTGATCGGACGCGCCCGCGTGGCCGAGTTCCATGGCGTCGATGCCGACGAGCCGCAGGTGCCGTCCGTCGGCGAGCACCACCGTGTCGCCGTCGATTACGTGACGGACCACGGCGGCCGTGAGTGTGCCCGCTGCCGGGCAGGGTGTCGCAGCCGACGCGGTCCCCACTGCGGCGAGCAGGACGGCACCGGCCCGTACATGAGCCACAAAGCAAGACGCCGCCTCAGGGAGGCGGCGTCTTGGAGAGGGAGGACCCCAAGCCATGATCGGCCCGGGCGGATGACTGACGCTCAGGGAGCCTTGCGCGCGTACTTCTTGCGG
>DATIEQ010000120.1:0-13561 GCA_035455665.1 Gammaproteobacteria bacterium
CCGGCCGGCAGCTTCCGCCAGCCGGCGCCATCGCAGGTTTCGGCCGCACGCGACGCGCAGGTCCTGCCGCCGCCCGGTGGGCTGCAGTGGGCCTGGCCCGCCACCGGGCAAGTGGTGCGGCTGTTCCATGCGGGCAGCACGCTCGCCAAGGGCATCGACATCACCGCTGCGCGCGGCGCCGAGGTGCGCGCCGCCGCCGCTGGCCGCGTGGTGTATGCGGGCAGCGGCCTCGTGGGCTATGGCAAGCTCATCATCATCAAGAACAGCGAGCAGTTCCTGTCCGCCTACGCGGACAACGACGCAATCCTGGTGAAGGAGGGTGACAGCGTGCGTGCTGGCGACCGCATCGGCAGCATGGGCCTGGGCCGCGACAACCGCCCGGTGCTGCACTTCGAGATACGCTACGGCGGCAAACCGGTGGATCCCCTGGGGTATCTGCCGAAACGCTAGACTTGCGCGCCGAACCGCATCGTGTGCATGATTAAAGACCGCTACCGCCACGCCGGATTCCGTAAAGGGTCATGGGGACGAAGATAAAGCGCGAGAGCCGGCCTAAACAGGCCGAAGACGCCGCTCCCGAGCCTAGGGATGAGCCGCTGCTCGCGGAGGAATTCCCCGGCGCCGCCGTCGAGGAGCCCGAGACCCTATTGGAAGCGGGTGCCGCGGAGGCGGACGCCGAGGCGGAACTGGAGACGGACGCCGCCGCACCTGGGCAGGAAGCCGGCGAAGCTGCGGCGGTGTTCGGCGAAGCGCAACTCGACGCCACCCGTCTCTACCTGTCCGAGATCGGCTATTCCCCGCTGCTCTCCGCCGAGGAAGAGGTGTTCTATGCGCGGCGCGCGTTGCGCGGCGATGAATCCTCCCGCCGGCGCATGATCGAGAGCAACCTCAGGCTCGTGGTCAAGATCGCCCGCAAGTACATCAACCGCGGCCTGCCGCTGCTGGACCTCATCGAGGAGGGCAACTTAGGGCTCATCCACGCGGTGGAGAAGTTCGACCCGGAGCGCGGCTTCCGCTTCTCCACCTACGCCACCTGGTGGATCCGCCAGACCATCGAGCGGGCCATCATGAACCAGACCCGCACCATCCGCCTGCCCATCCACGTCATCAAGGAACTGAACCTGTACCTGCGGGCGGCGCGCAAGCTGTCCAACGAGTTGGACCGGGAGGCGACGGCGGAGGAGATCGCCGCGGTGATGGAGAAGACCCCCGAGGACGTGAAGCGGCTGCTGGGCCTGAACGAGCGTGTGACCTCCGTGGATTCGCCCATCAGCCGCGACGGTGACCGGCTACTGCTGGATGCCATCCCCGACGAGAACAACACCGACCCCTCGCGCCAGCTGCAGGACGAGGACATGCAGATCATCATCGAGAAGTGGCTCGCCCGCCTCAACGACAAGCAGCGGGAGGTGGTGGAGCGCCGCTTCGGCCTGAACAACCGGGAGAAGGGCACCCTCGAGGACGTGGGCAATGCCATCGGCGTGACCCGCGAGCGTGTGCGGCAGATCCAGATGGATGCCCTGAAACGCCTACGGCAGATCTTGGAAAGCGAAGGCTTGTCCGAAGAATCGCTGTTCGAATAGCCCCGCTTTATCAAAAGCCTGTTCTAGAACCTTGCCCGTCGGCCCCGCAGTATGAGGTCATGAAAACCCTATTGCTGGCTACCGCCTTGTCGGTCGCAGCCGCGTCTCCGTATACCCTGGATTTGGGCCGCTACTACCCGTCGGCCATGGCGGAGCAGACCGAGCGCACCGGTCTCTTGTTGCGGGTGGATGCCTTCATCAAACAGCCGGCATCGTCTTTGGATACTCCTCAAGCCTTTTATGGCTGGCTCAGCACCTACGATTCCTTGAGCAAGGAACTGCGCAAGCACAACCTCTATGTGTACGTGCGCGCCGAGGAGGATGTGGACGACAAAGGCGATGCCGTAGCCGATGACACTCTCAGCGCCGCCACAGACCGGTTGGATGACGCGGTGCGTGAAGCGCTCGCGGCACTAGGGGCAGAGAGACTGCACGGCTACATCAATGCCGATTCCCGCCTCGAGCCCTTCCTCTATTTCGTGGACTCCGTGCTGACAGAAGCTGCTCATGACAACAGAGACCGACAAGCGGTGACGGAGTTGGCTAAACCAGCCCTGGATAGTCTGAGCAGTGCCTACCAAAGGTTGCGTCGCGGGGCCGTCGCCTCGCCGAGCGCCGCGTCCTTGGCTCCGGTCAAGGCATTCGCAGCCCGATGGAATCCTTACCTGCATAACGAGGACGCCTTCGCGGCATTGCTGCTCCCTACGGTAAGCCTGCACAATGGTGTCGCCAAGCTGCAAGGGTTCCAAGACGCGCCGGAGGCCGCGTATTCTCGTGCCGGCTTGTCGAAGGCGGAAGTACGTGGCGCGCTCGAGGCGATACGTTCATCCGCCGCCAATGCCCGCTTCGAATCTGTCGTCGCAGCGGCAGCAGCCGGGCGTCTGCACGTGCCGGTTTCCAGCTTGCATGCATGGGATCTCGATGCAGCCGACGCTTATAAGCCGGCTCTGGTGGAATTCCCGGACGCGGTGCCGCAAGTCCTCGCGGCGGAGCAGCCCATGGGTGCGGAATACGCCGGACAATACTCGCGGCTCTTTGACCCCGCCGCAGGACGGGTAGAGTGGTGCCGTACTGCCAAATGCGACGATAGCGGCTTCTCCCTAGGTTACGCCGGCATGGTCTCCAGCCTCTTCTACGGGGCCTACCACGGCTCGACGGACAATATGCGCGCCGTGGCCCATGAAGCAGGCCATGCGGTGCACCGCGAGTTCATGAACGAGAACCAGCCGCTGGCTGTGTACAACGATGGGCCGAAGTTCGTGTTTGAGTCCTTCGCAATCTTCAATGAATTCCTGTTCTTGGATCATCTGTACGGAACGGCGTCCAACCTCGCCGCCCGTGCTTACTATCTTAGGCAGTTCGTGGACGATGCGGCTTTTCAAATCTACGGTTCGGCGGAGGAGACCGACCTGGAAGAGTCGATCTATGCGGGTGTGCAGGATGGCAGCTTGCGTAGCGCTGCTGACCTAGATGCCCTCACTTTGAAGGTATTTTCTCGCTATACGGCAGCACCCGGTCTGCAACCCGAGATGAAGGTGTACTGGGCGCGCAACCGGCTCTATTTCACCGACCCCCTGTACGACGTGAACTACCTGTACGCGGGTTTACTCGCGCTGGAATACCTGCGGCGTTTCGAGACCGATCCGCGGGGATTTTCGAACCGCTATGTAGCTCTGCTAAAGAACGGTTTCACGGATACGCCCCAGGCGCTCGAGAAGAAGTTCCTGGGCATAGACCTGGGCGATTCGGCAGGCCTCGCGAGAGATGCCGCGGAGATGATAACGAGACGGACCGTGACCCTGGAAAGCCTCTACGCTGTTCCAGCTGCAACCATCCCCTGAAATCCGTGACGCTGCCGATACTCGCGCGGCGTGATATGGAACAGCCGCTTGAATTGGCGTGTGAAGTGGCTCTGGTCGGAGTAGCCGCACTGCAGAGCGATATCCACAAGACTGATCTCCCCATCCTGTTCCATTTGATCGCGGGCCTTCCATAGCCGCAGTTCCCGTAGATACAAACCTATCGAAGTCCCATATACACGCTTGAACGTCGCCGCCACGTAGGCGACTTCTCGGTTCACACTCTGCGCCAAGTTACTCAAGGTCGGCGGGTTTGCGTAGCAGGCATCCAGCTGGTCGCGGATCGTGCCTATCCAGTGGGGTTTGCCTCGCGCGACCACGGGGCGCCGATGCAGCACGATGGAAGTAGCGAGATGAGCGAGCCCTTCCATGATCAGGTTGCTGGCGGGGTCGCGCATACTCCATTCGGTACACAACGCACGCCTGAGGCCCGGCAGGGCTGCATCCTGGACCGCGAATGGCTCTCCAAGGGGGGGTGCGGCATCTGCCGGCAATAGGAACGACAGTGAATCCGTAGGTGCAGGGTAGCGATCCAGGTGTTCGTCGCCGGCGGGCCGATAGACAGCAGCCGTGCCGTCGACCGCCAGCGTTTGGCCGCCATGGCTGGTCTGGAACGCGCCAGCCAGCGATATGACGATGCGCGGTTCGCGATGATGGTGCAGCCCCAAGGCACAACAGGGCAGTGAGAGGCTGCGGCGGAGGCGAAAGCCGCCGGCGACCCGGGTATCGACCATGTTTCGCGGGCAGCCACAGGGAAGGCGTTCGGTTACGGCCATGGGACCCAACATTACTCCCCGTCAGATCATCAGAAGAGCGGCTACCACCTTTCTATCCTCATTCAAGAGGATGTTGTAGGTGCGGCAGGCGGCGGCGGTGTCCATCACCTCCACGCCGACGCCGCCCTGGGCGAGTTTCGCCATGAGCTCACCCGGCAGGAAGCGCTGGCTGGCGCCGGTACCGACGAGCAGTATCTCCGGTTTCAGGGCCAGCGCCGGCTGGAACTGTTGCAAATCCAGCTCCTCGACGCGCTGCGGCGGCCAGTCCTCCAACACCGTGTCCACGGCGAGGATGAGGCTCTGGGTGTAGAGCACGTCGCTCACGTTGATGCGGCCGGGACCGTAGGCGCGTATCACCTTGGCGTCGCGGCTCAGGGCTTCTTTCGCGATCTTCATGAGCGCAAGCCTAATTCAAACGGCATAATGCGCACAAGGAAGCTCTGGCATCCAGAGCTTCCGCGGTGCAGGGATGCGCCGCTCGCGAAGCAAGCACGTAAGTGCTTGATTCGACGGAGGCGAGTCCGAGCCTGTATCGGACTCGCCGAGTCTGAAAAACCCTGGGATGGATTTTTCAGACATTCAATAAATCACGGATGCCCATCGCGATGCCGTGCACGCTACATATCCAGGGTTTCCTCGGCTGCTATGAGAGCGCCGGCCGCCCCCGCCTTCCGATCCTGGAGCGCATCCTCGCCCGTGCCGTGCGTCTCAAGGGCGGTGATCTCAGCGGGGCTTTGGTCGGCCTGGAGGGGCTCTCGATAGCGCCTTTCACCTATCTCGCCGACACCGGCAAGGCGGATGGAGAGTTCCGGCTGCGGGCGGATCCGGTGCATCTCGCGGCGGATCGGGATCAGCTGGTGCTCATGCCGGGGTCCTTGCTCGACGTGACGCCGGAGGAGGCGCAAGCGCTCGCCGCCGCCTTCAACGGACTCAACGGCGGCGAAGGCTGGCGGCTTGAATGGCCGCTGCCGGAACGGGCCTATCTGCGTTGTCCCCAGGTGCTTAGAGTCGAGACCCATGCGCCGGAGACGGTGGCCGGCCAACCCGTGTTGGAGTTCATGCCCCACGGCGAGGACGCCGCCACACTCAAGCAGCTCATGAACGAGACCCAGATGCTCTTCCACGAGCATCCAGTGAACCGCGCCCGGGAAGAGGAGGGCCGGCCCCTCATCAACAGTCTCTGGTTCTGGGGTGGGGGTACCTTGACACTGCCCGTGGCCAAAGCCCCTGCAGGCGCGGCTGCGGAGCTGTCTCTCGTCCGTGGATTCGCCATCTGGACAGGTGCGGAACGCTTTCCCAGACCCGGCAGCGCCGAGCTCAAGACCATGGCGGAAGGCGTCGTGACACTGGAGGCGCGCGACCTGGAGTCGCTAGACGCAGGGTGGTTCGCTTCCTTGTACGCAGCGCTCAGGGCGGAGCATCTCACCGAGCTCAGGCTGCATCTCGAGAGCGTGGGGAGTTTCAAGCTGGGCAGCCGCGATGCGCGGCGCTTCTGGCGCCGCCGCCGGCCCATGGCGGGGTATCTCCCATGAGGGCGCGGCGCATCGAAAGGCGCATGCCGGATGCCGCCGCGCAGCTTCCCGCCGGGCTGCACCCCTTGCTGCAGCGTCTCTACGCCGCCCGCGGCATCTGCGACGAGAAAGGTCTCGACCAGGCGCTCGCAGCCCTCGCCGACTACCGCTCCCTCTCCGGCATGACGGCGGCGGTGGACTTGCTCGCCGGTTGCCTCGCGCGGCAGGAGCACATCCTGGTCATCGGCGATTTCGACGCGGACGGGGCCACGAGCTCGGCGCTCCTGGTGCGGGCCTTGCGCCGCATGGGCGCGGAGCACGCCGGTTACCTGGTGCCGAACCGCTTCGAGTACGGCTACGGGCTCACGCCCGAGATCGTGGCCCTGGCGGCGGAGCGCAAGCCCGCGCTCATCATCACCGTGGATAACGGCATCTCCAGCCATGCGGGAGTGAGCGCGGCCCGCGAGCGCGGCATCCGGGTGCTGGTGACGGACCACCATCTGCCCGGCGCCACGTTGCCGGAGGCGGACGCGATCCTGAATCCGAACCTGCCGGGCGACACCTTTCCCAGCAAGAGCGTGGCCGGCGTGGGCATCGTCTTCTACCTGCTCATGGCCTTGCGGGCAAAGCTGCGGGACACCGGCTGGTTCGCCGCCCACGGCATCCCCGAGCCGAACCTGGCGGAACATCTGGATCTCGTGGCCTTGGGGACGGTGGCGGACGTGGTGCCCCTCGACCACAACAACCGGGTGCTGGTCTCCCAAGGCTTGAAGCGCATCCGCGCGGACCGCGCTATCCCCGGCATCCGTGCCTTGCTGCAGGTGGGCGGAAAGGACCCCGCGCGCCTCAGTGCGAGCGACCTCGGGTACGCCGTGGCGCCGCGGCTGAATGCCGCCGGACGCCTCACGGACATGTCCCTGGGTATCGAATGCCTGCTCGCGGACGACCCTGCCCAGGCACGGGAGCTCGCCTTGAAGCTCGACGCGCTCAACAAGGAGCGGCGCGAGATCGAGGCGAAGATGCAGGAGGAGGCCTTCGCAGCCCTCTCGCGCATGGGATTCAAGGAGGATGATCCGACGTTGCCATTCGGCCTGTGCCTCTTCGAGGAGGAATGGCATCAGGGGGTGGTGGGGCTCGTGGCTTCGCGGGTGAAGGACCGCCTGCATCGGCCGGTGATCGCCTTCGCCCGGGCGGAGGGTACGAGCCTCAAGGGCTCGGCCCGTTCCGTGAAGGGCATGCATATCCGCGATGCCCTCGAAGCCATCCACAGTCGCCATCCGCAGCTCATGGGCAAGTTCGGCGGTCACGCCATGGCGGCGGGCCTCTCCCTCGACGCCCGGAACTTCGACGCCTTCCGCGCCGCCTTCGACGCGGAGGCGCGCCGCTGGCTGGATGCGGACGACCTCGCCGGCGTGCTGCACACCGACGGGGAACTCCCGGCGGAGCTCCTGACGCTCGAAGGCGCCGAGATGCTGCGGGATGCGGGACCCTGGGGGCAGGCTTTCCCGGAGCCCCTGTTCGACGGGGTGTTCGGCCTCAAAGAGCGACGCATCGTGGGCAACGGCCATCTCAAGCTCGTGCTGGAGCATCCAGCGGGGCGGCGCTGCGAGGCTATCGCCTTCGGTCAAACGGGCGAACACATCCCTGATGCGTGCCACGAGGTGCGCATCGCCTATCGGCCCGACGTCAACGAGTACCGCGGCGAGCGGCGCCTGCAGCTATTGGTGGAATACATCGAAGCCCGGTGAGCCCTGTAGTAAGATAGCGGCTGCAAATTCAAGCAGTTAGAGATCCCGGTCGTGCAAGACATCAATCCCATACGCAACAAGATCACAGACCTCAAAGGGCGCGTGAACGCCCTCCGGGGGTATCTTTGAGTACGACCAGAAGCGCGAGCGCCTCCAGGAAGTCTCCCGCGAGCTAGAGAACCCCAAGATCTGGGACAAACCGGAACGCGCCCAGGAACTGGGCCGCGAACGGGCGCGCTTGGACGAGGTGGTCACGGGCCTGGACAAGCTCGTGCGCGGCCTCGAGGACTCCGGCGAGCTCTTGAACCTGCTGGTGGAGGAGGGCGATGCCACCTCCGTGGGTGACGTGGCCATGGACGTGGAACGCATGGAGGCGCAGGTGGCGGACATGGAGTTCCGCCGCATGTTCGCGGGCGAGATGGATTCCCATAACGCCTTCCTGGACGTGCAGGCGGGTTCCGGCGGCACCGAGGCCCAGGACTGGGCGAACATGCTCTTGCGCATGTACCTGCGCTGGGGCGAGCGCCGCGGCTTCAAGGTGGAGCTCATCGAAGCCTCTCCGGGAGAGGTGGCCGGCATCAAGAGCGCCACGGTGCGCTACGAGGGACCCTATGCCTACGGCTGGCTGCGCACCGAGACGGGGGTGCATCGGTTAGTGCGGAAATCCCCCTTCGATTCCAACGCCCGCCGTCACACCTCCTTCGCCGCCATCTTCGTCTCGCCGGAGGTGGACGACGAGATCGAGATCGAGATCAACCCGGCGGATCTGCGGGTGGACACCTACCGCTCCCAGGGCGCCGGTGGCCAGCACGTGAACAAGACCGATTCCGCCATCCGCATCACCCACCTGCCCACGGGCATCGTGGTGGCCTGCCAGAGCGAGCGCTCCCAACACAAGAACCGCTCCACCGCCATGAAGCAGCTCAAGGCCAAGCTCTACGAGATGGAGATGCAGAAGCGCCGCGCCGAGCAGCAGAAGATCGAGGACGGCAAGGCGGATATCGCCTGGGGCAGCCAGATCCGCTCCTACGTGCTGGACCAGTCCCGCATCAAGGACCTGCGCACCGGCTACGAGGTGGGCGATACTCAGAAAGTGCTGGATGGCGCCCTCGACGGATTCATCGAAGCATCTTTAAAACAAGGCCTATAAGAGGCGCACCCTACCGGGGAAGAAAATGAGCGACCAAGAAGACGAAAATAAACTGATTCATCTGCGCCGCGAGAAGCTCGGCAAGCTGCGCGAGAAAGGTGGAGCTTTCCCCAACGATTTCCACCGGGATGCCCTGGCGGCCGACCTGCACGGCCTCTACGGCCCCAGGAGCGGCGAATCGCTGGAGTCGGAGAAGGTCCACGTACGGGTCGCGGGGCGCATGATGGGGAAGCGCATCATGGGCAAGGCGAGCTTCGCCCACATCCAGGACAGCTCTGGCCGCCTGCAGCTCTTCGTGCAGCAGGGCGCGCTGGGCGATTCCATATATGAGGACTTCAAGACCTGGGACCTGGGGGACATCGTCGCCGCGGAGGGCGATCTCTTCAAGACCAAGACCGGGGAGCTCTCGGTGCGCGTCCAGAAGCTGCGCATCCTCGCGAAGTCGCTTCAGCCCCTGCCGGAGAAGTTCCACGGCCTCGCGGACACGGAGATCCGCTACCGGCAGCGTTACCTTGACCTCATCATGAATCCGGTGAGCGCGGAGGTGTTCCGCACCCGTACGCGCATCGTGCAGCACGTGCGGGACTTCATGAACGCGCTGGGGTATCTCGAAGTGGAGACGCCCATGATGCAGCCCATCCCGGGCGGCGCCGTGGCGCGGCCCTTCATCACCCATCACAACACCTTGGACATGGACCTGTATCTGCGCATCGCGCCGGAGCTCTACCTCAAGCGCCTGGTGGTGGGCGGTTTCGAGCGGGTGTTCGAGATCAACCGTAACTTCAGGAACGAAGGTATCTCGACGCGCCACAACCCCGAGTTCAGCATGATGGAGTTCTACCAGGCTTATGCCACGTATAAGGATCTGATGGACCTGACCGAGAACCTCATGCGCAGCCTGGCCGAGGCCCTGAACGGCAACACACAGTTGACTTACCAGGGCGAGACCTACAACTTCGGCATCGCCTTCGAGCGCCTTACTATCGAACAGGCGATCATCGAGGTAAACGACCTGAGTAAGTCCAGGATCCGCGACGTGGCGTATCTCACCGAGGCCTGTGCGAAGCACAAGATCCCCGTGAAGAAATCCTGGGGTGCCGGCAAGTTGCAGTTCACGCTCTTCGAACACACGGTGGAGCCGAACTTGAAGCACCCGACCTTCATCATCGACTACCCGGCCGAGGTCTCGCCCCTGTCACGCAAGAAGGACAGCGACCCCTTCCTGGTGGACCGCTTCGAGTTCTACGTGGGCGGGCGCGAGATCGCCAATGGTTTCTCGGAATTGAACGACCCGGAGGACCAGGCCGAACGCTTCAAGGCCCAGGCGGCGGAGAAGGACGCGGGCGACCACGAGGCCATGTTCTACGATGCCGACTACGTGCGCGCGCTGGAATACGGCATGCCGCCCACGGCGGGCGAGGGCATCGGTATCGACCGCCTGGTGATGCTGTTCACCGATTCAGCCTCCATCCGCGACGTGATCCTGTTCCCCTTGATGCGTCCGGAATAAATAGCTTCGCTTATGGCTAAGGCATGAAAATTTTAGTCTGGGACATCGGTAAAAAGAATATAGAGCGTATACCTGAGCCTGAACGCAGTTTTGTGATTGCCCTTGGGCATATTACAAATGAGATAAACATTCTGCAGAAATTTTTATATTGGACACAACCGGACGAGGCTGATTCAGAAATTCATCGCAAAGCTCATACCATGCAGTCGCTTTTTGTGGCCAAATTATTGGCTGCAAAGCTTGCAGAAGGCTGGCAGTTTCTAAATAAGGGTTATTTTTCGAGCACGTTTTCAAAAATACATGAAAGCCAACTAGACGATAACGGTACAAATGCGTTGCAGTCATTGAAAAATTATTTTGGTCGAACAAACATCTTGACCTCAGTACGTAATGAATTCGTATTTCATTATAGCCCTGAGCAATTCCAGAGTGGCTTTATAAATACGTCGGATGCTGAGCAATGGCAATTAATAATGTCGGAAGCCCCTGGCAATAGCGTTTACTATATTTCTGATCTTATTTCCAATTACTCAATGTTTCATCATATTGATGAATCGGATCAATCCAATGCTATTGATAAACTTCTTGATGATTCACTGTTAATTGCAAAACTATTTATCGCATTTTGCAATTCATGCTGGATTTCGACGGCAGATAGATATCTAAAAGGTTCTGGTGGTACATATAAAGAAATTCAGGTCAATGGCAGCCCCGCATTAGGAGATGTTCGCATTCCATACTTTATAGAAACTGAATAATGGATGAAATTCGCCACGGCCGCTCTCGTCTGAATCAGGCCTCTGAACCCCTGAATTTAATCATCTCCAATACCCGCGCCCCAGCCGACCACATCATCGACCAGTATTTCCGCGCCCATAAGCAGATGGGTTCCAAGGATCGAGCCTTCGCAGCGGAGACGGTCTATGGCTGCCTGCGCCGTAAGGCAGAACTAGAGGCTTTGGCTGCCCCTTGTCTACCGTCTGAGCTCGACGATGTCCAACGCGCCTATTGGCTGGTGGCGACCTATCTATTGAAGTACGCCGGCTGGAGCGCGCGCGCCCTGGCGGAAGCGGACTTCAAAGGTGACGCTGACAAGTTGGTAACGCGGGTGCGTACGGTCAAGGCGGAAGACTTGGCGTTCAGCGCGCGTATCAATATGCCCGACTGGCTGGCGGAAAAACTCGTCGCACAATTCGGTGAAGCGGAAGCGGTAGAACTCAGTGCTGCCCTGAACCATGCGGCTCAAGTGGGGCTGCGCGCCAATACGCTCAAGACCACCCGCGAAGCGCTGGCGCAGCGCCTGGAGGAGGAGGGTTTTCCTTGCACTCCCATGAAATACTCGCCCCTGGGTCTGCAACGGGACAAGCGCGCGCCGCTCTTCAACACCAAGGCCTTCCAGGAAGGTCTCTTCGAGTTGCAGGACGAAGGCAGCCAGCTCCTGGGGCTGATGGTCGAGCCGCAACCCAAAGAGAGGATCGTGGACTTCTGCGCTGGGGCCGGCGGCAAGACGCTGGAGCTCGCGGCCCTGATGCAGAACAAGGGGACGATCTACGCCTGCGACGTGTCCTCCGGGCGCCTGGACCGCTTGAAGCCGCGTCTCACCCGCGCCGGCGCGGACAACATCCAGCGCCTGGCAATCCGTGACGAGCACGACGCGAACCTCAAGAGGCTCAAAGACTCAGCCGACGCAGTGCTGGTGGATGCGCCCTGCTCCGGCACCGGCACGCTGCGGCGCAATCCAGACATCAAATGGCGGCCCGTGGATCTCGCGATCTTGGCTGAACAGCAGAGCAGCATCCTGGAAGCGGCGAGCCGCCTGGTGAAACCGGGTGGGCGCTTGGTCTATGCCACTTGCAGTCTGCTCGATGAAGAGAATACGGCGATCACTACCGCCTTCCTGGCGGCTCATCTGGAGTTCACTGCCATCCCGGCGGGCGAGGTACTCGAGCGGCAGGGTGTGAACATCCCGGACGCCATCAAGCCTGACGGGAGCTTAAGGCTCTTGACTCACAAGCACGGGACCGATGGGTTCTATGCTTTGGCGATGCGGAGAAAAGCCTAAGGCGCAGCGGAGGTCACGCGGATAGCCGCACCGCTCGGTTTGTGCACCAGCGCTGCATCCCGGTGGCCGTCCTGGATCACCAGCAGCATCCGCCAATTACCTTTGTCATCCCGCTGCGCGTCCACGATCTCCGCCACGCTCATGTCCTGTCCCGCGACCTGCAACTCCATGCCCGGCTTGAGTACGGCAGACGCCGCGCTTTCCGCATGGACCAGATGGCGCTTCACGGCGCCGCGGTAATGGGACCGGGCGATGACTTCCTGGCCGATGTAGCAGCCCTTCTTGAAGTCGATGGCGCCCAGCTCGTCCAGCCCCAGCATCTGCGCCACGAAATGCTCCGAGGTCTCGGGATAGACCGTGGGTTCGCCCGCCAGGATCTTGAGGAGCGACCACTGGGCCTCGTTCACGGGGCGGGCGCCGGCCGCCTGGGACAGTTTCCACAGGGACGAGAGCGCATCGCTGGGACCCAGGAGGGCATAGCGGGGTGTCTTGCCATGCAAGCGGAGCACCTGGACGCCGCCATGGCCCGTCACATCGTTGACGTTCACGGGCACGGCGAGGCCGATCTTCTGTATGAGCTTCGTCGCCTCTGGGCCCGCCAGGCCGAAGCGGGCGAGGCTCTCGCTCGCGTCCGCGAGCTGCGCCTTGGTGCGCAGCACATATAGGGAGAGACGCTTCAGGACGGAGGCGAGAAGGCTTTGGTGCAGGGCGAGGTAGATCGTCCCATCCCGCTGGAGTACCCGCAGCATGGTCACCACACGGCCTTTCGCATTGCTCCAGGAACTCAACTGGCTCGAGCCCGGCGTGAGTTTATCCATGTCGGTGCTGAGCTGGCCCTGGAGGAACGCGCGAGCATCCTCGCCCGTGACCGCGATAAGGCCGCCGTGGGAGACATCCGCGAGTACGGTCTCATCAACATGGCGTGCCCCATCGAACGGAGCGCCTTGGCCGGCAAGGAATTGTTTCCAGTCGTCGTTCATGCAGTCATCAAGGGGACACGGTAAAGCACCTATGATATAGGCTTGGCTCGCGGGGTATCAGGCGCTCTCGGGTTTCGGTGTAAAATAGGACCTTAAGCACCCAGGGCATGTATATGTCCGAGCAGAAAAATAACAAGCCTTCCGTACCGGAATCGCCCAAGCGCGAATCCGCGACCCCCGTTTCAAAACCCAAGCCCAGGGAGATCGGTGGTCCGAAAGGTCCGGAACCGACCCGCTACGGCGATTGGGAGAGAAACGGTCGTTGCATCGATTTCTAAAAGCCATGCCAAAAACTACTGCGCTCGACATGACTTTGTTGCGCTTCGGCTCGCAATCCTCACGTACACTAAGAGTACGCTCCGGTTGCTCGCCTCGCGCGCCT
>DATIEQ010000121.1:0-7658 GCA_035455665.1 Gammaproteobacteria bacterium
GCTCGCCGACATGATGATCGTGGTGGGTAAGAAAGTGGAGGAGCTCATCACGCGCCTCGCGCAGAAGGCGCGCGCCTCCGGCATCCATCTGGTGCTCGCGACCCAGCGTCCTTCGGTGGACGTGATCACCGGGCTCATCAAGGCGAACATCCCGGCGCGCATCGCCTTCCAGGTATCCGCGCGGGTGGATTCGCGCACCATCCTGGACCAGCAGGGCGCCGAATCGCTGCTCGGCCACGGCGACATGCTGTTCCTGCCGCCCGGCACACCCGTCCCCACCCGCATCCACGGCGCCTTCGTGAGCGACCAGGAAGTGCATAAGGTGGTGGCGCACCTGAAGCGTCGCGGCCAGCCCCATTACATGACCGAGATACTGGAAGGGCCGAGGGAAGGCTTGCCGGGCATCCCGGGCCTCGGCGAACCAGGGGAAGAGGGCGAGGCCGGCGGCGAGCAGGACCCGCTCTACGACCAGGCGGTACGCATCGTCACCGAGAGCCGCCGCGCCTCCATCTCCGGCGTGCAGCGGCGCCTCAAGATCGGCTACAACCGCGCCGCCCGCATGATCGAGGAGATGGAGATCCAGGGCATCGTGGGCCCGCTGCAGTCCAACGGTTCGCGGGAAGTGCTGGTGGCGGCGCCACCCCCCGTGGACGAGTGAATACGGAGCGAACATGATCAAGCGCCTGCCCTTTGTCTTAGCCCTATTTTTCACCTGCGGACCGCTGTGGGCCGCGGATCAGGGCGGCATCGCGCGCATGCACGCTTTCTTGCAGGACGTGAAGAGCCTCAAGGCGGATTTCAGCCAGGAAGTGCTGGACCCGAACCAGAAACAGGTGAAGCAATCCACCGGCACCCTGATCATCAAGCGGCCGAACCGCTTCCGCTGGGATTACGCCAAGCCCAATCAAGTGATCATCGTCGCGGACGGGGCGAGGCTCTGGATGTACGACGTGGAGTTGCAGCAGGTGACGGTGAAACCCCTGAACGACACCCTCGCTGCGAGCCCGGCGGTGCTGCTCGCCGGTTCCAACGACGTGGAGAAGAGCTTCAGCGTCGAAGACCTGGGCCTCAAGGACGGGCTCGCCTGGGTGCAGCTCACCCCCAAGGTCAAGGACACGGATTTCGAGAGCGTGAAGCTCGCCTTCAAGGGCAGCGAGGTGGCGGTGATGGAGCTCAAGGACAACCTGGGCAATCTCACGCGCATCAGCTTCGTGCACGTGGAGCGCGACGCCGCCGTGGCGGACGAGGCCTTCAAGTTCACTCCCCCTAAGGGCGCGGACGTGATCGGCGACACCGGCGCGCCCCATGGCTGAAAGCCGCAGGGCGCGCCGCCTGTGGCTCGCCGCGGGTTGGCTGATGCTGGCAGCGGTGCTGTGGGGGACGCTCACTCCAGAACCGCCTGACCTAGCCCCGCCCATCCCGCAATTCGACAAGCTGGAACACTTCGGCGCTTTCCTGCTGCTAACCGCCTGGTTCTGCGCCGCGATACGCGCCCGGCGGCGCTGGCTGTGGATCGCGGCGGCGTTCGTCCTCCTCGGCGGACTCATCGAGATCATCCAGGGTTGGTCCGGGTTCCGCGACGCGGAATGGCTGGACTGGGCGGCCGATAGCGCCGGCGCGCTCATCGCCCTCTGGCTGCCGGCGCTCTGGCTGAGCCGACTCCATGAGCGATGGGTCACAGGTCATGCCGCAGGCCTCTGATTACCGCCCCCTGGCGGATCGCATGCGTCCACGGCGGCTGGAAGAATTCTCCGGCCAAGTCCAGCTCCTCGCCGAGGGTAAGCCGCTGCGACGCGCCCTTGAGAGCGGCCACCTCCATTCCATGATCTTCTGGGGCCCGCCCGGCACCGGCAAAACCACGCTCGCGCGCATGCTGGCCGAGAGCTGCCAGGCGGACTTCATCGCCCTGTCGGCGGTGATGGCGGGCGTCAAGGATGTACGCGCCGCGGTGGAGCAGGCGCAGGAGGCGAGAAGCGAGCGCGGCCGCGGCACGGTGTTGTTCCTGGATGAAGTGCACCGTTTCAACAAGAGCCAGCAGGACGCCTTCCTGCCTTTCGTGGAGGACGGCACGCTGACTTTCATCGGCGCCACCACCGAGAACCCTTCGTTCGAACTCAACAATGCGCTCCTGTCACGGGCGCGTGTATACGTGCTCAAGGCCCTCACCGCCGCCGATATCCGCCGCGTGGTGGATACGGCCCTCTCCGATAAGGAGCGTGGTCTCGGCGCCCACTCCTTGAAGATGGAGGAGTCCCTGCGTGACCGGCTGGCGGCAGCGGCGGACGGTGACGCCCGCCGGGCGCTCAACCTCCTCGAGGTGGCGGCGGACCTGACGGAAGGAGGGGAGATCACCGAGCGCGTCCTGGAGGACGTCATCAGCGGCGGGGTGCGGCGCTTCGACAAGGGCGGCGATTACTTTTATGACCAGATATCCGCCCTGCACAAGTCAGTGCGGGGCTCCTCGCCGGATGCGGCCCTCTATTGGTACGCGCGGATGCTGGACGGGGGTTGCGACCCTCTATATATAGCGCGCCGGGTAGTGCGCATGGCCTCGGAAGACATCGGTAACGCCGATCCCCGCGGGCTCACCCTGGCACTCGACGCCTGGGACGTGCTGGAGAGGCTCGGCAGCCCCGAGGGAGAGCTGGCCCTGGCCCAGGCGGTGGTCTATCTCGCCTGCGCCGCCAAGAGCAACGCCGTCTATACCGCTTTCGGCGCAGCCATGGATGACGCGAAGAATCTGGGCACGCTGGAAGTGCCGCTGCATATCCGCAATGCGCCCACCAAGCTCATGAAGGGCCTGGGCCATGGGCGGGATTACCGCTATGCCCACGACGAGGCGGACGCCTACGCGGCGGGCGAGCGCTATTTCCCTGAGGACATGCCGGAGAAAACCTATTATCATCCGGTGCCGCGGGGACTCGAGATCAAGATCGCCGAGAAGCTCGCCGAGCTCCGCGCCCGGAACGAAGCGGCGCGCAAGACCAAGAAGACCAACGATAAATAAAAGCCTAAAACCATGATCGACCCGAAACTGCTCCGTAATGACCTCGCCGCTGTCGCTGCCGCTTTGAAGCGCCGCGGCTATATGTTGGACACGGCTGCGTATGCCGAACTCGAGAGTCGGCGCAAAGAAGCGCAGGTACTTATGGAAGGCGCACGCAATCACAGGAATGCTCGTTCCAAAGAAATTGGTATTGCGAAATCCAAGGGGCAGGATACGACCGAGATGATGCAGCAAGTTGCATTATCGGCGGATATGCAAAAGGCAGCTGAAGAGAATTATGCGAAGGTAGAAGCAGAGCTCGAATCTATCCAGCTCGGGATGCCGAACCTGCTGCACGAAAGCGTGCCGGAGGGCCTGGACGAGAGCGGTAATCGGGAAGTCCGTCGTTGGGGTGCGCCCAGGAAATTCTCCTTCAAGCCCAAGGATCACGCGGACCTGGGCGAGGCGCGAGGTCTGTTGGACGCGGCGATGGCCGCCAAGCTCACCGGAGCCCGCTTCACCGTCATCCACGGGCCGCTGGCGCGGCTGCATCGTGCGCTCATCCAGTTCATGCTGGACCTGCATACGGGCGAGCACGGTTACCAGGAAGTCAACGTGCCCTACATGGTGAACGCCGCGTCCATGCGCGGCACCAGCCAATTGCCCAAGTTCGAGCAAGATCTCTTCGCAGTGCAGGGCGAACACCGCTACTTCTTGATCCCCACCGCCGAAGTCCCCGTCACCAATATGGCGCGGGACGCGATCCTGGAAGCCGCCTCGCTGCCGCGCCGCTACACGGCGCATACACCCTGTTTCCGCGCGGAGGCGGGGGCGGCCGGCAAGGATACCCGCGGCATGATCCGCCAGCACCAGTTCGAGAAGGTGGAGCTGGTGCAGATGGTGAAACCAGCGGATTCCTATTCAGCCCTGGAAGAGCTCACAGGCCACGCTGAGAAGGTATTGCAGAAGTTGGAACTTCCCTATCGGGTGGTGGCGCTCTGCGGGGGCGACATCGGTTTCGCTGCCGCCAAGACCTATGACCTTGAGGTGTGGCTGCCGTCCCAGGACCGTTACCGGGAGATATCCTCCTGCAGCAACTGCACCGATTTCCAGGCGCGGCGCATGCAGGCCCGCTGGCGCAATCCCGAGACCGGCAAACCGGAGCTGTTGCACACCCTCAATGGCTCGGGTGTCGCCGTGGGCCGCGCCCTCATCGCCATCATGGAGAACTGCCAGGACGAGCAGGGGAAAATCCATATCCCTTCAGTTCTGCACCCCTATATGGGTGGGATGAAGGTCATCTGACTTCATCCTTCCCGTACAATTGGCGCACCGGAGAGGTGGCCGAGTGGGCGAGACCGGTGCTTTATTGGAATGCCGGCGGCATTCCAATCCGGTCGAGCGGGATGCATGGATGCATCCCTGGACTTTCGGCGGAGCAGGGATAGCGCAGCCGAAAGAGGCACGACGCGCCAGCGTCGAGGTCTTGAAAACCGGTAATTCTTCTTCAGTGTTCTGCTTTTCGCTATAGGAGAGGTGGCCGAGTGGTTTAAGGCAGCGGTCTTGAAAACCGCCAGAGGCGTAAGCTTCTCGTGAGTTCGAATCTCACCCTCTCCGCCAATATTGCAGGATCGATCAACTCACCAAGCGGCAATTCATATTTGTTGAATGACGGCTTTCGGCCATAAGTAGACATTCGCACTAGCCGCTGAGAGCTAAAAGGCTAATGGACGATTTTATTGGAAAACTCCATGACTATAAGCAGCGAGCGCTAGCCGGCGACGTGGAAGCCCAGTTGGCGCTCGCAAATGCATATCTTTATGGCCAAGCAGGAGTAGTGGACGGAAAGGAGTCAATGCGTTGGTGCAAGATGGCACTACAAGCAGGACATCCTCAAGCTAAAATCTTCTACGGCGGTTATCACTTTTCGGGGTTAGGTGTACCCAAAGACCATAAGATTGCTTTTCGGTGGTGGAATGAAGCTGCCCAGGATGGCAATGCGGATGGACAAACAATGGCGGCGTGGGCACTGTCTCAGGGGGTGGGCGTTGATCGAAATGATAAACTTGCTGCTGAGTTGTGGCTAAAAGCCGCCGCTCAGGGAGTTGCGAACGCACAGATTTCTATTGCACAGTGCTATGAAAAGGGACTCGGGGTTGAAAAAGACTTAAACGCCGCTGCATTTTGGCATTTGATAGGATTCCGTAATAACAAGAAGCTTGCCGGTAACGAGGTGGATAGATTGCACGAACTGCTATCACCTGAAAAAGCTGGTGAAATATCAAGAAGCGTGGACGACTACATTCGTAGACATCCAGAGTGTATACGGAAGCGCGAGAAGACAGAGAGATAGGGCTGGACTTCATCCGCTCTAGTAGTGCCCCTGTGAGTCCTAACAAGAAAATCCTCGTCATCCGCAACGACAAGCTCGGCGACTTCATGCTCGCCTGGCCGGCGCTGGCACTGTTGCGCAAGAACCTCCCCGATGCCCATATCGCCGTGCTGGTGCCGGCCTACACGGAACCCTTGGCGAGGGTCTGCCCTTCAGCCGATGAAGTCATCGTAGATCCGAAGCTCAAGGGTGAGTGGCGTAACGGCCGCGCCCTGACGCGCCTCATCAAACCAAGACAATTCGACGCCGTCGTGACGCTTTTCTCCCGCTTCGATACGGCCTTGGCGGCGTGGCTCACCGGGATCCCTCTGCGCTATGCGCCGGCCACGAAGCTCGCGCAGGTCTTCTACAACCACCGTATCCCTCAACGGCGCTCCCGGTCCGAGAAGCCGGAGTACGAGTACAACCTGGACCTGGTCAAGGCTTTCCTTGCAGGGCAGGGCATCGATGATATCCAGCCGGTCGCGCCGCCTTACCTGCAGTTTCCCGACAAGGAAGTACAGGTTCTGGAGGAGGCATTCCGCCGGGAGCAGCGCATCCCAAGTGCCGACAGGCTGATCTTCCTGCATTCAGGCCATGGGGGCTCGGCGAACAACCTGTCGCTGGAGCAATATGCTGCTTTGGCCCGCGCCTTGGGCGCGCTACCGCGCATCCATTTTGTGCTCACCGCCGGACCCGGCGAGGAGGTGCGGGCGCAGAAGCTCTCGGATCAGTTGGCGGGCGTGCCCCATTCGATCGCGAGATCGGCAGACGGCCTGGTAGCCTTTGCCAAGCGCTTGCAGTTCGCAGCTCTCTTCATCAGCGGCTCGACAGGACCCCTGCACATCGCCGGCGCCTTGAATCGCCCCACGGCCGCGTTCTATCCACGGCGCCGTTCGTCCACGGCCCTGCGCTGGCAGACGGCGAACGACCCCGACAAGCGGCTCGCCTTCATGCCACCGGAGACGGCAGAGGAGAGCGACATGGCGGCCATCGACGTGGAAACGGCTACAATCGAGATCGGCAAGCGCTTTCTGAAGTGATGGAAATGGGACCTATATTCCGCTTCATGCAGAACCAGGGACCGTTGATGCGGATGGTCTCGGCTGTCCTACTGCTGGCGGTCTTCGCCGTGGCCTTGTTCCTGGGCCTGTTCGTGTTCATCGCCATCCTGGGAGCGATGCTCGTCCTGGGCATCGCTTTCTATCTGCGTTTCCTGTGGTTGCGCCGCAAATGGATGAAGGCGCGTACATCAGCGGGCGGCGCGACCCTGGATGTGGAGTTCAAGGTCATAAAGCGAGACCGCCGCGAATAGCTGCTCGTAGTCACGGTAGTTCGAACAGCAGGGCTTCCGTGTCCTGGACGCCCTTGAGCGTCAGCGCGGACTCACCTTCGATGGTGGCGCCGTCGCCTTCCTTGAGATGCTTGCCGTTCAACTGCAGTTCACCCTTCGCTACCTGCAGGTAGGCGCGTCGCCCTTTGGCAAGGGTATGGCTCACTTCCGCCGCCTCGCTGAGGCGGGTGGAATACAGGCTGGCATCCTGCTGGATGCGCACGGAGCCGTCATGCCCGTCGGGCGAGGCCACGAGCCTGAGCTTGTCCCGCAGGTCCGCCTCCTCATAATGCTTCTGCTCGTAGCCCGGCGCGCTGCCGTTCAGCTTAGGCAGGATCCAGATCTGCAGGAGACGCGTCTCGCCGTCGTGGGCGTTGAACTCGCTGTGCACCACACCGGTGCCGGCGCTCATGCGCTGCACGTCGCCGGGACGGATCACGGAGCCGTTACCCATGCTGTCCTTGTGGGCCAGCGCCCCGTGCAGGATATAGGTGATGATCTCCATGTCCCGGTGGGGATGGGGGGCGAAGCCGCCGCCTTTGGCGACGCGGTCGTCGTTGATGACGCGTAGCGCCGAGTAGCCCATGTGCGCGGGGTCGTGATAGCCGGCGAAGGAGAAGCTATGCCAGGTGTCCAGCCAGCCGTGGTTGGCATGGCCGCGTTCCTCGGCGGGACGGACGGTGATCATGGGGGCTCCTTGGGCTCGCTAAGCCATGCAATATCGGTCCGCGGAGCCCGCATTTCAAGGCATGACGCTTGGAGGTGGGCTTCCTCACCGGTACAATGCGCGCCCGACTGAAAAAAGTGGACCGACACCTCGATAGAAGGCTGAAAATAGCGGATTTTGCTTCAAGACGAGGCGCCAAGCTTTCGAGCAGCGGAGTTTGCAAGTAGCAAATGAGCATGCGAGAAAGCGCAGGCAACGAAGTATTGAAGCAAAAGACGCATTTTCAGTAATACATCCCGGT
>DATIEQ010000122.1:0-8629 GCA_035455665.1 Gammaproteobacteria bacterium
ACCGGTGCTGCCGCTGCTGCAACCGTTCGTGGAGCGGTTCGGCTACCGCTGATCCGCAAAAGAAACCCCGCCGTCCTTGCGGACGGCGGGGCCTGGAACGTCGGTCCTTAACTTAGGCTCAGAACTTCACTTCGGCGCGGCCGTACATGAAGCGCCCTGGCACGTCGTACAGCGTCGGATCGAAGTTGTTCAGTTCCTGCACCGTCGAGGATGGCGGCTGCTTGCTGAACAGGTTGCGGATGCCGAGCGTGAACGTGGTGCTGATGCTGTCCATGTTGTAGCTGCCCTGCACGTCGTGATAGGTCGTCGAGCCGATGTGCACGCCGGTCGGTGCGCCGTTGGATTCCTCCACCATGGAGCGGATGAAGCGCAACGTGTAGGACGCAGACCATACGCCGTTCGTCCAGTCTCCCACGGTGCGAATCTTGTCCTTCGGTACGCCGAAGGGGAAGACCGAACCCCCGCGCTCCACACCCGCCAGTTCCGTGACCGTGGCGGGGCCCGTCGGGTTCGGGTAGATCTGCTGGAAGGACTTGATGTGAGTGTCGTCCAGAGAGACCTTGAAGTCACCGATGCTGGTGCTCGGGAAGGCATAGCTCGCCCCGATGTCCACGCCCGAAGTGGTGGTGCTGCCGATGTTGAGCACCTGGTCCTTCAGGGTCTGGACGGCGCTGAATGCCGTGCGGGTGATCAGGGCGCAGTCAGCCGCGTTGGAATTTGCCGGGTTCTGCGTGTAGCAGCCATTGAGGATCACCTGACCGCTCTTCGGCTGGATCGTGTTATCCACCTCGATCTTGTAATAGTCGGCATTCAGATTGAAGCCCGGCAGGAAGTCCGGGCTGTACACGAAGCCCACGGTCCGTGAGATGGAGGTCTCCGGCTGCAGGTGCGGATTGCCGATCTCCAGCGTATTGATCTGGGCATTAGGCTGGGCATAGGGGGGTACGCCCTTCAACGCGCAGGTCGGAGCGGGCGTCACCACCGCATTATTGGAGGGGTTCACCGTCGTGCACGGGTCGAGGATGTTCGCGGAGAAGTTCGTGCCCGCGGAGAACAAGTCCTGGATGGTGGGGGCGCGGAAGCCCTGGGACCAGGTGGCGCGCACCAGCCAGTCGTTGTCAGGCTCCCACTTCAGGCCCCAGCGGTAGGTGTTGCTGTTGCCGTAGACGTCGTAGTGGGTGTGGCGCCCGGCCAGGTCGAGGTCCAGCAGTTTCACGCCCGGCATGCCGCCCATGACCGGCAGGTCCACTTCGGCATAGGCTGCTTTCGAGCTCTCGCGGCCCTGGGTCGGGAGCACGGGGCGGCCCGGGTTGAAGCTGTCATAGCCGTTCTGGGCCACGGAATCCGGTAGGAATACCGCATCGTGTTCCAAGGACTCGGCGCCGAAGGCCACGCCCATGGGGCCGCCGGGCAGTTCCGCCAGGTTGCCGTTGGTGATGTCGGCGTTGAAGACCCGCTGGTTGTTCTCGAACGAGTTCTGGGCCGTGTAGGCGATGTAGTTCAGCATCGGCTGGGTGATGGAGCCCACGGGGCCGAAGATATTGAGCGGCACGCAGCCGAGGATGCCCGCGCTCGGGGCGCTGCCGTTGGGCAGGTTGCCGCAGTAGAACTTGCCGTCGCTGCCCGTGAAGCTCGCGCCCAGGGCGTTGCGCAGATGGCTCACGTCGAAGTGACCGCCGTTGACGTCGAGCTCGTTGTCCTTCGAGAACCCGTAGTTGAAGTCCCAGTCCCACTCCCCGCCCGCGGCATTGAAGTAACCGTCGAAGCCGGCGTCGAAGTGGAAAGTGTTCTCCGACTCGTGGTAGGTACGCGGGCCGTTCTCGATCATGCGCCGCCCCAGCAGGCCCAGGTTCGCGGTGGCCGGATTGGCCGCATCCAGGTCGAACCCGAAGGGGTTGTATTGCTGGGTGGACGGGATGTCGATCGCGATGCTACTGGATGAGAAGAACAGCGGTTCCGGCGCCGCCTGCTGGTGCGAATCCCGGTGCGTGTACATCATGTCCGCCTTGAACGTGACGTTGTCCGCGAGGTCGGTGTAGCCCTGCAGATAGGTGCTGTACCGCTCTTCGGGCGTCAGCACGTAGTTGTATGGCGCGTAGTTGAACCGGTCGCTGGTCGGGCCGCCGCTCTGGAACGGGCGGAAGTCGGTCATGGAGAGTTTGCCATTGGCCCCGGGTTTGGCCCCGGAGACGATGGTCAGGTTGCACTTGCCGCCGCAGTACGTGTCCCAGGAAGAACCCGTGGGGGGTACGAACGAGAAGCGACCGTTGGGGATCGCGGAGCTGCCGCCGGCATTGCCCAGGCCGATGATAGGCTCCTTGGAGATGTCGCGGTCCTTGGAGAGGATGGCATCCTGGTTGCTATAGGCGGCATTGAACAACAGGCCGCTCTTGTCGTTGCTGGCGCCCATGGTCATGTCGTAGGTGTCGGTCTTGCCGTCCGAATGGCCGTCGCCGTGGTAGATGCCCTTGTAGGCGCTGGCTTCGCGGCCGTTGTAGTTCTTGACGGTGATGATGTTGACCACGCCCGAGATGGCGTCCGAGCCGTAGATGGCGGAGGCGCCATCCTGCAGTACTTCGATGTGGTCGATCACGGAGGCAGGGATGGTGTTCAGGTCCACGGTACCGTCGATACTCGTGACCCAGCGCTTGCCGTTCACCAGCACCAACACGCGTTGGGCGCCCAGGTTGCGCAGGTCCACGCCGCTCTGGCCGCCGCCGGTGAAGGTGAAGTTGCCGCCGAAGTTGTCCAGGGTATTGAGGGCGGCACCGGTGGAGGTCATCTTCTGTATGACTTGGCCGATGGTCGCGAGGCCCGAGGCCTTGATCTGCGCAGCGGTGACGATGGCCACGGGCTGGGCCTGCTCGACTTCGCTGCGCTTGATGCGGCTGCCGGTGACCGCGATCTTGCCGAGTTGTGCGGTGCTTTGGGCGGACGCATTTTGGTCCGCATCGGCTGCGAGCGCGGTCTTGCCGGCGACGACGCCGGACGCCATGCCGCAGACCAGGGCAAAGCGCACGGCCTTGCCGACGAGATTATGCTGGTACATTCGGGTACTCCTCCGAGAGCGCAAAGGTTGTGGTTATGAGCGCTGCGACACGAAACAGGCGGCATGCACGTGACCGCCGGAAAACGCGTGGATCAATTCGTGAGCGGCCCCTGATGTTGCTTGTCCCTATATTAGTCCAAGCTTTTGCCGCGCGGTGTTGCCAAATGGCAAATACACGGCGCGAACGGTTTGAACAAAAACTGACCACTCCTATAACTCCATGATTATCATTATGAATTCTTGGCCAGCAGGCTTGGGGCCCAAATAGATGCGGGAGTCTTGTTTGCGGCAATCAGGCCACAAGCGCTTGGATACCCCGACCGTGCTCGCCGGGGCGCGCTCGCGTCCTAATGCGCGGCGCGTTCGACCATGAAGCCAGACGCTGCAGCTGCGGAGATCGGTCGGCTCATGCAGCGCGCCGTGACCGCCCATCAGCGCGGTGACCTCGACGCCGCGGAGCGGGATTACCGCGCCGCGCTGCGCGCCGCCCCCAGGCACGCCGACGCGGTCCATTTCCTGGGGCTGCTGCTGCACCAGCGGGAACGCCATCCCGAGTCCGTGCCGCTGCTCGAGCGTTCGCTCGCGCTCACGCCCGGCAGCGCGCTCTACCGCAATAATCTCGCCGGGGTGCTCAAGGAACTCGGCCGCTATCCCGAGGCGGAGCCCCTCTATCACGAAGCGCTAAGACTTAAGCCCGATTACCTGGATGCCCGAGTGAACCTTGCCATGCTGTATGCGGCCCAGGGCGATCACGCTCGCGCCGCGGCAACGGCCAAACAGGCGCTCGCGCTGGACCCGACCTCTTACCAGGCGTGGCGTGTGCGCGGCGAAGCCCTGCTGCAACTGGCAGAGACCCGCGAGGCCCTGCAGAGCTACCGTCGCGCCCGTGAGCTCGCGGCCGGCGACGCGGATCGGCTCCTGGATCTCGGCGTACTGTTCCGGGAAGCGGGAGATGTGGACGGTGCACAGGGCATTTACGAGCAGGCCGTGAAGCTCCGGCCGGATTTCCCGGAAGCGGAGAATAGCTTGGGCAACGTGCTCGGCATGCAGGGCGACCTGGCGGGCGCCGAGCGCCATTTCCGCCGCGCGATCGGGTTGAAGCCCCGCTATCTCAGCGCCTTCCACAACCTCGTGGGTATTGCCCGGCTCGTGGCGGGTGACCCGTTATGGCCGCCGCTCATGCAGCTCGCCGATCACGCCGCGGAACTTCCCGCGAACGAGGCGTTGCTGCTGCACTTCACGCTCGGCAAGGTCAGTGAGGAGCGGGGCGAATACGTACCCGCGTTCGGGCATTATCTGGAGGGCAACCGCCTGAAGCGCGCGACGCTCGACTACGACGAGGCGCGCCAGGCCGGGTTCTTCCAGGATCTCGTCCGCCAGTTCGACGCGGGTGCCGTCGCGGGCGCTGCCCGCGACGAGGAGCGCGCGGTGTTCATCGTCGGCATGCCCCGTTCCGGGACGAGCCTGGTGGAGCAGATCCTCGCGAGCCATCCCGCGGTGCACGGCGCGGGCGAGACCCACGCGCTGCGGAACTGCCTCAGGGCGGAACTCCCGCCGGAGCCGAGCGACTACCGCTTGCCGGAGCAGCTCCTCGCAGCGGAGGCGGCGGTGTTCGGCCGGGCGGCGGAACGCTATAGCCGCTATCTCGACGCGCTCGCGCCCGGGGCGCGGCGCGTCACCAACAAGCTCCCCGGCAATATGGCGCTCGTGGGCGTCATCCATCGGCTGTTCCCGCGCGCGCGGATCGTCCACTGCGTCCGGGATCCGCTCGACACCTGTCTGTCCTGCTTCACCAAGCTCTTCACCACCGGCCATCCGTTCAGCTACGAACTCGGCGAGCTCGGGCGTTTCTACCGGATGTACGCGGACTTGATGCAGGCCTGGCACGCGCGGCTGCCTGCCGCGGCCCTGTTCGAGCTGCGCTACGAGGAACTGGTCGGGGACCTGGAGGGCCAGGCGCGACGGCTGGTGGACTACTGCGGCCTGCCCTGGGACGATGCCTGCCTGCGCTTCCACGAGAGCTCGCGCGCGGTACGCACCGCGAGTCTCGCCCAGGTGCGCCGTCCGCTGTATGCGAGCTCCGTGGGCCGTTGGCGGAATTACGAGCGGCAGCTCAAGCCGCTTATGGACGCGCTGTCGGGGAAATGATCGGTCAGCGAGGCGGAGTGTAGGGGAGCGTCTTCACACCGGTACTCGCGGCAGGCGCGGTGGTGGCGGACGGGGCCGCAGCGGATTTCACCCCCGCCGGACACTTGTAGATGCCCCAGGTCTGGACACCGTCCTTGGCCGGGGACAGCGCCGCCACGGCGTTGGCGCCGACGCTCGCCGCCTGGTTGACGGCCATGGTCTCGAGATCGTGTTCCACGTCCGTAGGCATACGCTGCAGCACACCGAGCTTGGCGTCCACCGTCAGTTGGTTCTGGGTCAGGAGTTGGCAGCGGGCGGCGGTGGTGGCGTCCACCACTGCGATGTCGGCGCCTTGAGCCTCGGGGCTCGGGGTCACCCAGGTGCAGCCGCCGAGGGCGGCGAGCAGTGCGAGCGCCGCCGTGTGGCGGACCGGCTTAGTGTTGGATGGAGACAAGTTCGATGTCGAAGACCAGCGGACCTGCGGGCGGATGGTCGGCACGGGTCGGGTGATCGCCATAGGCCATCTCCGAGGGGATCCACACGCGCAAGGTCTCGCCCGCCACCATCAAAGGCACGGCTTCCTGCCAGCCCTTGATGAGCTTGCCCAAGGGGAAGCTCACAGGAGCCCTGCTGCCATCGGGGGCGGCGGTGCTGTCGAACTTATGGCCGTCTTGGGTCCAGCCGGTGTAGTTCACCGTGATGGTATCGCTGAGCGCCGGGTGCTCACTGCCGCTGCCGGGCTGCAATACCCGGTAGGCGAGTCCGGAGGGAAGCCGCGTGGCGTCCGCCGGGGGGGCGGCCACGTCCGGCGGCGCTGCATAGGGGTTGGTGACGCAGCCGGCGAGCAGGCAGAGGAGGGCGAGGAGACTCGAGCGCGAAGCGTGCATCACGCGGGGATTCCTTCGTTCGACTGGCAGGACTTTAACGCGTCGCGCCACAAGGCTGCAAACGTCCGTGACGGCTTATTTCTTCTTCTTGCGGGCGGGTATCCCCGCGGTCTTGGCCGCGACTTTCTTCTGGGCCGCGCGGTGCGGGCGGGTGTTGCCGTAGCTGCCGCGCCAGATCTTACCCTTGGTGCTCTTGCGATCGCCCTTGCCCATGAGACGCTCCCCGTAAACAGGATGGTTGCAGAAGGCGGCCATTATAGCGGGCCGTGGCGCCGACACCACGCCGCCACGGACGGGATCTCAGGGTCGCGAGGGCCTCTCCAGGAGGAATTGAGCGGACTCACCCGGGGCGAGTTCGCGCGCTTCGCCCTCGCGGAATACCCGCGCATTCAGGTCTCCCAACAACGCGAGGCGGCCGTCCTCGACGCGCAGCGCGCTGCCCTCGCGCAGGCCTACCACCGTGACACCGGGGTTCAGGATCATGAACTCCCGCAGCCGGTCGTCGCGGGTCTCACCGTGGTGCTCCGGCAGGGAGCGTTCGGTGTAATGGGGGTTGATCTGGAAGGGCACGAGACCGAGCGCGTCGCCGCCGTCGGGCCAGGCGGCGGGCATGTCGTTGGTGGTGCGGATGGTGGGGCAGGCGAGGTTGCTGCCCGCGCTCCAGCCGAGATAGGGGACGCCGCTCTGAACCCGCTCACGCAGGGGCCCCAACAGCTTGAGGGCCTGCAACTGTTGCAGCAGTCTGAAGGTGTTGCCGCCGGCCACCACCAGGGCCTCGGCCGCAGCGAGGGCCGCGCGTGGATCGCGCGAGTCGTGCAGGCTCGTGCACCCGTAGCCGAGGTCGCGGAACACGGGCAGCACCCGTTCCGTGAGCGCCGCGTAGCTCCAGGCGACCGCCGCATAGGGGACGAGCGTCACGCGCTTGACGTCGCGACCCAGGAAATCGCGGATGTGCCCGCGGGCGTGTTCCAGGAAGTCCGTGCCCGGCGTGCGTGAGCTGCTCAGCAGCAATAGTCGTGTCCGTCGCGGCATGTCGCGTCTGCTCCGTCTTTCGTTATCGTTCGTATAGGAACAAATAAGCTTTGACCGGGTCTGACAGTAATCGTCAGCCCGTGACAGTCTTTAGCCGGGCCGTCCCGGGGTCCTTATATAATCGGCGCTGCCATACACCAGGGGGTCACCCATGAAACGCCTGATGCTTCCGCTGTTCGCGGCCTGGCTCGCGTTCAACGCGAGCGGCGCCATCGCCGCCGCGCCAGAGAATACAAGCAAGCCGGATGCCAACGCGCCTAGCGTGGCCTCCCATTTCGACGCGGACCAGGCGACGGCGGAGTGGATGGCGCAGATTCCGGCGGAGGCTAGGACTAAGTCCGACGCCTATTACGAAGGCGGCTATTGGCTCATCCTCTGGGACTTCGTGGTCGGCTTGGCGCTGGCCGGGCTGTTCCTGGGCACCCGGCTCTCGGCGCGCATGCGCGACCTGGCGGAACGGCTCACCCGTTTCAAATGGCTACAGACCGCGATCTACTCCGTCCAGTACATCCTGCTGAGCACGCTCATCACGCTGCCCTGGGCGGCGTACGAGGGTTATTTCCGCGAGCACCAGTATGGCATGTCGAACCAGGACTTCTCCGGCTGGCTCGGCGACGAGGGCAAGGGCCTCATCCTCAACCTGATCCTCGGCACCATCGCCCTCGTCGTCATCTACGCCGTGGTGCGCAAGACGCCGCGTACCTGGTGGATCTGGGGCGCGCTGGTCGGCATCCTGCTTACGGTGTTCAGCGTCGCCATCGGGCCCACCTACCTCGAGCCCGTATTCAACAAGTTCAACCCGTTGCCGGACAGCCCGCTCAAGCAGCAGATCCTCTCCCAGGCGCGCGCCAGCGGCATCCCGGCTACGGACGTCTTCGAGTTCGACGCCTCGCGGCAGACCAAGCGCATGAGCGCTCACGTGAGCGGCCTGTTCGGCACCACCCAGATCAGCATGAACGACAACCTCATGAACCGCGGCTCGCCGGAGGAGATCAAGGCGGTGCTGGGCCACGAGATGGGCCATTACGTGCTGCACCACGTGTTCCATGGCATCGTCGAGATCGGCCTGCTCGTGGTCTTGGGGTTCGCTTTCCTGAAGTGGAGCTTCGGCTGGGTGCAGGCCCGCTGGGGCGGTCGCTGGGCAATACGCGAGGTGGGTGACGTGGCCGGTCTGCCGCTGCTCGCGGCGCTGTTCTCGGTGTATTTCTTCGTACTCACGCCCGTGACCAACACTCTCACGCGCACCCAAGAGGCGGAAGCCGATATCTTCGGCCTCAACGCCGCGCGCCAGCCCGACGGCGCCGCCCAGGCGGCGATCCACCTCGCCGAATACCGCAAGATGGAACCGGGTACCGTGGAGGAATGGGTGTTCTACGACCATCCGAGCGGTTGGCACCGCATCCACCGCGCCATGGTGTGGAAGGCGGAGCACATCAACGACCCGGACATCGTGGCGTACGACGCGGCGCATCCGAAGATACAGATGCCGCCGGAACCGCCGCCGACGAAATAGGGGTTCGGTTTCCGCAATTTA
>DATIEQ010000123.1:0-2300 GCA_035455665.1 Gammaproteobacteria bacterium
GGGAGAGAGCGCCCGCAGAGAAACGGGACTTGAAACCCATGGTTCCTCCTTTCGAGTAACCCGGGTTGCCACCTGCGACGTATATAGCCGCAGGGATAGTTCGTTGGTTATTGGACGCTTTCCGCTCGTGTGGCGTGTTGACTTAGGTCAACGCCGCTGCTGAGCGACATGGGTGCCAACCTCCAACCGTCTGCTCGTGGGCCGGTAGCGCCGCTGATCGGCTGCTTTCGGGGATGGGTGCGTAGGACCGCTTCTGGCCGATCAGCGACGGTCCCAAATCGACCCTTTGCGGACGATCAGCAACTCCGAGAGCTGACGTTCACGTCTTTGCCTATTGCCTGAGGCCGCTTAGCTCGATGACGGTCGGATACTCCGAAATTGTTCAGATAGTTTGCCCTCTGTCAAAGCAGCACTAGTGGCTTTGGGCAAAGAATAAGGTGCGTTGAGACTTGTCCGCTCGCGTCGGTCCTGTGGACGCATACAGCATTCAAGGGGGCTGGCTATGTCCAAGTCACCGCACTGGGAAGGCTGGGTCGGGATCGCATTGGGTACGTGGCTGTCTGCATCACCATCGGTCCTTGGTTTCTCGCACCAAGCGGGTGTCGACGGTGGACGTTCTGCTTATCGGAATGGTTCTCGCGGTTGGTGCGTTCCTCGACCTCATCATTCACGAGAAGACCTATCGTCGCGGTGCTCGCGGCCGCAGTTCCAAGATTGACCTCAACGGGCAAGGCGATGAGCCAGAGCCGCTGTCGGGCCTTGCCTGACCGGGCAATTTCCCCACCCAACGTGTTGACTCGGCCAGCAGACTAGCGATTCGGAGGTGCAGCGAGTCAAGAGGGAGGTCACACCATGAAGCTGGGAACAGGCGCGTTTAGCTTCATCGTCGCGCTCGGCATCTTCGCGTTCCCGATGCCTTCTGACGAGCAGCAGCCGGCGCGGGTCTATCACATCGGGTACCTCGTGGGTGCTGTCGGTCCACCTCTTTCGGATCGGACGCCTCAAGGTTGCCCACCGCAGGGGAAGGGCTCCTCACTGTGGCAGGCGCTGCTCGAGGGGCTGCGGGAGCGCGGTTATGCGCAGGGCCAGAATCTGGTCATCGAGTGCCGGTGGACCGAGGGGCGAGAAGAGCGCACTCCGGCCCTCGCAGCGGAGCTGGTGAGTCTGAAGGTCGACGTCCTCCTAGTTTTTTCCACTGCGAGTGTCCGTGCGGCCAAACAAGTCACGAGCACGATCCCGATCGTCATGCTCGGGGTCATCGATCCTGCGGGCCGGGGGCTCGTCGCCAGCCTTGCACGACCGGCCGGCAACGTCACGGGCGTGGCCGACGATGCGGGCACGGAGATGGCGGGCAGGCTCCTGCAGTTGGTCAAGGAGACGGTGCCTAGGGTTTCCCGCGTGGCCGTGCTCGGATATGAGAACGTTCCGCCCGAAACCATCTATCAGTCGGCCCTGGAGGCAGCGGCGCGGGCGCTCAACGTTACGCTTCTGGTGCATGAACTTCGGGAGCCGGAAAAACTGGAGGGCGCCTTTGCCGCGATGAACAAGGAGCGCGCCGAAGCGCTTCTCGTGCTGCAGCACCCCTTTATGTGGACCCACAGACAGCGGATCGTCGATCTCGCGGCCCAAGGGCGCTTGCCCGCGGTGTACGCAGAACGAGACTTTGTCAAGGCAGGGGGGTTACTGAGCTACGGCGTAGACCTGCTTGCCGTCCGGCGGCGAGTCGGCTTCTACGTGGACAAGATCCTCAAGGGGGCGAGGCCGTCGGATCTGCCGGTGGAGCAGCCCACGAAATTCGAGTTGGTCATCAATCTCGGGACGGCGAAGGCGCTCGGGCTCACGATTCCGCAATCGGTGTTGCTGCGCGCGGATGAGGTAGTCCAGTAGACCACTGACAAGGAATTAATGGAAACGCGTGCGCGTTGGCATTCCGCGCGCGCGGAGACGTGCGCGAATGTCCGGTTTCCGCCGATTTTCGGGTGACTCTCGAATGGCAGGACATGGCCGACGGTCGCCGTTCGCGACGCGGGGGTTAGCAGACCTTCCAAAGCGGACAATCAACCCGCTCACCGTACCCTTCACTCGCCGATTATCTTCACCAGCACCCGCTTGCGGCGCCGGCCGTCGAACTCGCCGTAGAAAATCTGCTCCCAGGGACCGAAATCGAGCTTCCCTTCGGTGATCGCCACCACGACCCCGCGTCCCATGACCTCACGCTTCATGTGCGCATCGGCGTTGTCTTCCCCGGTGTCATTGTGGCGGTACTGATTAACCGGTTCGTGCGGGGCAAGCTTCTCCAG
>DATIEQ010000124.1:0-2127 GCA_035455665.1 Gammaproteobacteria bacterium
GCCCGGCGTGTCGCTCGCGGAGGTCAGTACCGTGAAGATGGACGGGTCCGGATGATCGTAGCTGATGGAGCCGATGGTGTTGAAGCGGTTCAAGTCGTACTTGTAGGGCGCGTGGTTACCGTGCCAGCCCACCACGTCGAGGGGCGAGTGGCCGATGCCGGCGGACCAGAGGCGTCCCTGGAACTTGGCGATGAGCTCGAAGTTGCCCACCACGTTCTCGTAAGCCGCCATGGGATAGAGGAAGTCACGGGCATTCGCGAGGGAGTTCGAGCCGATAGGGCCGAGCTCCGGCAGGCGCAGCGGTGCGCCGAAGTTCTCCGCCACGTAGCCGCGGGCGGTCTCGTCCGGCAGCTCTACCTTGAAGCGCACCCCGCGGGGGATGACTACGATCTCGAGGGGCGCCACGTCAAGCACGCCGAGCTCGGTGGAGATCTTGAGGCGGCCCTGCTGGGGGACGATGAGGAGTTCCCCGTCCGCGTCGTAGAAGTATCGTCCCTGCATGGAACGGTTCGCGGCATATATATGGATACCGCAGCCCGTCTGGATCGCGGGTCCGCCGTTACCGCCCAGCGTCATCAGGCCCGCCACGAAGTCCGTGGGGGCGGTGGGCATGGCGAAGGGATCCCAGCGGAGCTGGTTCGGGCTGGCCGGCGTCTCGTCGAAGCGGTTGTGGAAGCGCGACAGGTCCACCTGCGCGAAGGGCTTGTGCACCACCGCGGGGCGGATGCGGTAGAGCCAGCTCCTGCGGTTCGCGTGGCGCGGCGCGGTGAAGGCGGTGCCGGAGAGCTGCTCGGTGTACAGGCCGTAGGGGACTTTCTGGGGGGAGTTCTGTCCCTGGGGCAGGACGCCCGGCAGCGCCTCGGTGGCGAACTCGTTGCCGAACCCGGACTGGTAGCTGCGGCTCTCCGCGGCCTGCGCCGCGGGCTTGGGTTCCATGGGAGTCACGTTCTGGTTCATCCCCGCTCCCGGCAGGCTCACAGGACGCCGCGCTTCATCTGGTCGCGCTCGATCGATTCGAACAGTGCCTGGAAGTTGCCCTCACCGAAGCCCTCGTTGCCCTTGCGCTGGATGATCTCGAAGAACACCGGGCCGATGCAGTTCTGGGTGAATATCTGCAGCAAGAGCTTCTTCTTGGTCTCCCGATCGGCGTCGATCAGTATCTTGTTCTTGGCGAGCCGCGCCACGTCCTCGCCGTGGTTGGGGACACGCTCGTCCACCATCTCGAAGTAGGCGGCCGGAGTGTCCAGGAACGGCAGGCCGGCCTTGCGCATGGACTCCACGGTCGTGTAGATGTCGTCGGTGAAACAGGCGATGTGCTGGATGCCCTCGCCGTGGTACTGGTCCAGGTATTCGTTGATCTGGCTCTTGGGGTCGTTCGACTCGTTGAGCGGGATGCGCACCATGCCATCGGGGGCGGTCATGGCCTTGGAGATGAGGCCGGTCTTGACGCCCTTGATGTCGAAGTAACGGATCTCGCGGAAGTTGAACAGCTGCTCGTAGAACTTGGCGAACTTCTCCATGTTGCCGAAGTAGAGGTTGTGGGTGAGATGATCCACGAAGGTGAGGCCGAAACCCTTGGGATGGCGGTCGACGCCCTTCAGGTACTCGAACTCGCCGGCGTAGACCTCGCCCTTGTCGCCGTAGCGATCCACGAGATACAGCATGCTGCCGCCGATGCCCTTGATCACCGGCACGTCCACCACCTTGGTGGATTCGAGCGCCTCGATGGCCTCGCCGCCTTTCTTGAGCGCCTGCTCGCGCACCTGGGCCGCAGTCTTGCTGAAGCGGATGGCGAAGCCACAGGCCGAGGGACCGTGTTTGGCGGCGAAAGCGGCGGCGAAGGAACCGGGCTCCTCGTTCACCAGGAAGTTGCACTCGCCCTGGCGATAGAGCGTGATCCGGCGGCGCCGGTGCTTCGCCACCGGGGTGAAGCCGAGGCGCGGGAACAAGTCATGCAGCAGCTTCGCGTCCGGCGCCGCGAACTCCACGAACTCGAAACCGTCGACCCCCATGGGGTTCTCGAACTGCGTGGGTTTCATGCCGACGTTCGGTTGCGCGCTCATGGCCTTTACCTCTGGCACGAAGGCTGGAAAATCAAGACCGAAGCCCCGAAGAATTCGGGTCTTC
>DATIEQ010000125.1:0-9871 GCA_035455665.1 Gammaproteobacteria bacterium
CTTGCCGGGGCAATTGTCCAGGTGACCGGTCTTCACCACCTCGATGTCATCCGCCTCCGGCGCCCAGTGGGGGTCGCTCACCAGGGGTGTGGGCTCCTTGTCCGCCTCGGCCGACGGCGGTGGGGTGCCGTAGCCGGTGAGGGTGATGGCGAGCGCGCCGCCGACGCCCGCCAGGAATACCGCTTCGACGACCAGCGCCGCCACGAACCAGTTGCCCAGCTTGTAATGGCGCCGCTCGCGCAGGTACAGGGGGTAACCCGCGGGCCAGAGTAGCGCCACCGCGGCGCCCCAGCGGCCGAGGGGCCGCAGAGGACTGCCGCTCTCCCAGGCGTCGGGCGACTGGAAGATCTCCATGACCGCAAGGAGTGCCGTGACGAAGGTCGTGAGCGCGAGCAGCCAGAAGAACCCGGCCCAGGAATGGGTCGCGAGTGCGACGATGAGGAGCCCCGCCACGGCGATGAGCGGTGCGGCCAGCAGGAACACGCCGTAGTCGGCGGCCGGCATGGCGGAGGACAGGAGCCGGCGCGAGGTTTTTTTGGGATGGGGTACGGGGGTATCGGTCATGGGTGAGCAGCTGTGGCGTCGCGGGGCTCAAGGATACGGCGGATACGCAAATTAAAAAAGCCGAATGAGTTCCCTCATTCGGCTTTTGTTGGGTAATGCGCTCCAGCGCTTAAGGCAGGCTGTCCACCGTGGCGAGATCCGGCCAGTCGAGGTGCGAGTCCGGGTCGTCCGGATTGTTGCTCACCGCCATGCTGCTGCACATGAGCTGCGACAGCTTGTCGCGGGAGGCGATGCCGGGCATCTTGCCGCCGCCCAGGTCGAAGGTGAGGATCTTGCCGGGCGCGTTCCACTCCTTGGGCAGGTCCCTGGCCTTGGGGCTCACTTGTACGGTGACCTGCACCCATTTCGTCCAGCCCCACTTCTCGGTGTGGTAATTGAAGCTGTTGCCGGCGTTGTTGGCCACCGACGCGCTCCAGGACTTCTTCACGAGGTCGTAGGAATACTGGTTGAGACCGGTGCAGGCGGTGTTGAGCGCCTTGGTCGCGCCCTTCACGATCGCCTGCGCATCGGGCGTGGCCACGCTCTGCACGTCGACCACCTTATCGGGGGTCTTGCCGCAGGCAGCGAGGGCCAGGAGGACGGCCAGGTAGGCGATTCTTTTCATGGTGCAGGTTCCCCGAGAGTTCGTGACGAAAAGTATAGTCCAGAAGCCCCACCGCCGTCTTCGCACACCGCTGCGCTACGGGGCGCGATGATTCTTCAAGTGGCGCCTCAGGAAAAAGCCCAGGAATACCACGAGTGTGACGATGAGCAGCGCCACGAAGATGATACCGGTCTTCTCGGTCAGGTCCTCGTAGTCCTGGATCTGCTGGCCCAACTGCCAGCTTCCCAGGCCCCAGACACCCGCCCACAGGGACGCGCCGAGGACGTTGGCGATCTGGAAGCGCCGGAACGGCATGCCGGCGGTGCCGGCGACGATGCCGTTCAACTGCCGCAGGACCTCGAAGAAACGGGCGAAGGTGACGAACCACATGCCGTAGCGCGTGAACAAGGATTCCATGCGCTGCATCTCGGGCTCGCGTATCCCCACGTAACGGCCGTAACGCAACACCAAGGCCCGGCCACGGCGCGTCCCGATCCAGTAGCCGATGCTGTTGCCGATGGCGGCGGCGAGGATCGCGGTGACGAGCACCAGGGCGATCTGCAGCTGATCATGGGCGGCGAGGAACGCGGCCGCGATGAGGCAGGCCTGCCCCGGCGCCGGCACGCCGCAGCCCTCGATCAGGATCAGGATGAACAGCGTCGGATAACCGTAGGCGTTCAGGTATTCCTGGAAGGCGGGCATGCGTTCAGTCGGTCTGGGAGGTGGCGGGGATGGTAACAGAATCCGCGCTGCGCCCACTCGGGTCCCGGTGCATGCGCGTGTGTGTCAGTTCAGAGACGCGCCGCTCGGAATACGCAGGAGCCGGGCACGGTTGTTCAGCAGCGCCTCGCAGGCGGGCACGTCCAGCGGCTGGCTCATGAGATAGCCCTGGATGAGCGCGCAGCTCTCGGATTGCAGCCACTGGAGCTGCGCCTCGTTCTCCACGCCCTCCGCGACCACCCGCAGGCCGAGGTTGTTGGCGAGCCGGATGGTGGCGCGGGCCACCGCCGCATCGTGGGGGTTGTGGGCCACGTCGCGCACGAAGCTCTGGTCGAGCTTGAGGACTTCGATAGGGAAGCGCTTCAGGTAGCCGAGGGAGGAGTTCCCGGTGCCGAAGTCGTCCAGCGCCAGGCTGATGCCGAGTCCGCGGAGCTTACGCAGTTCCGCCAGGTTCGCCTCCTCGTTGCCGAGGGTGACGCTCTCGGTGATCTCGAGCACCAGCGCGGTGGGCGGCAGCCCGGTCTCGCCGAGGATGCGGCCCACCATGCCGGCGAGGTCCGGCGCGGTGAACTGCCGCGCCGAGAGGTTCACCGCCATGTGGAACTCGTCGCCGCAGATCTCGCGCCAGCGCACCGCCTGGCGGCAGGCCTCGTGCAGCACCCATTCGCCGATGGGGATGATGAGGCCGGTCTCCTCCGCGAGGGGGATGAACTCCGACGGCGGCACCAGGCCGAACTCGTGGCTGTTCCAGCGCACCAGGGCCTCGACGCCCATCAGGCGTCCGCTCGGCATGTCGAACAAGGGCTGGTAGTGGAGGGTGAGCTCGTCGCGGCGCAGGGCCTTGCGCAGTTCCACCTCGCGCTGCAGCCGCTGCAGCGCGGCTTCGTGCATGTCGGGGGTGAAGAACTGGGCGCGGTTGCGACCGCGCTTCTTGGCGCGGTAGAGCGCGGTGTCCGCGTTCGCCAGCAGGCTCTTGGCGTCCGGGCTGTCCTCGGCGAGCAGCGTGATGCCGAGGCTCGCCGTGATGCGCAGTTCCGTCTCGCCGAGCAGCATGGGTTTGGCGATGACGCGCAGCACGCGCTCGGCGAGCGCGGTCAGTTCCTCGCGGTCCTCGGCGTCCGCGATGAGCACGATGAACTCGTCGCCCGAGAGCCGCGCCACGGTGTCGTGCTCGGTGATGGAGCGCTGCAACCGCTGCGCCACGCGCTTCAGCACCTCGTCGCCGATGCCGTGGCCGAGCGAATCGTTGATGTTCTTGAAGCGGTCCAGGTCCACGAACAGCACCGCGAGCGGCGCCTGTCCGGCGCGGGCGCGGGCGATGGCGCGCTCCAGCTTGTGTTCGAACAGCATGCGGTTCGGCAGGCCGGTGAGCGGGTCGAAGTTCGCGAGCTGCGTGAGCTTCTCCTCCGCGTGCTTGCGGTCGGCCATCTCGCCGCGCAACTCCTCGGCGATGTCCGCGATGGCGAAGCGGATGCTGAGTTGCTCCACGAGGCGCTTGTGCATGCCGAAGGCCATGCGTACCAGCAACGCGATGCCGACGCCCGACATGAGGCCGGCGCTCAGGGTGATCTCGCCCGCTTCCGCCACGAGACGCACCGCGAGGGGCAGGGCGGAAATCAGTAGGAAGGCGAGGTAGCAACCGAGGTTCGTCGCGAGCGCGGGCAGGGTCACCGCGGAGGCGCCGAGGATCACCATGGTGAGGAACAGCTCGTGGGCCACGTCCCCCGGCGGGAACAGCAGCACGCCGGCGAATCCCCAGCCGAGGGCGGCGATGACGGCGCCGGTGGTGAAGCGGCGCTTCCACAGCCGGGTCTCGGCGATCGGTACGTCCTTGTGACGGAAGCGGCGGCTGAGCAGCCCACGGCCGGTCTCGATGAACGCCATGGCGGCGAGCCAGCCGACCAGGAGTTCGCGGCTGAGCAGGGTGTTGCGAAACATGAGCACCAGGAGCAGCGCGACCGCGAGTCCCGCGAGATGCATCCCCTTCGTATGCTGGTACAGCAGGTTGGTGAGTTCCGCGTCCACTTGCCGGCCGACGTCGCGGCTCGGCACGCGCGGATCCACCATGGTGGCGATCGCCATCATGCCTCCCGGTCTCCCGGCCCGTCTCATGCGGGTTTGCGGGTCAAGACCTTATGTTGCGCCAAGAAAAGTCGCGCGCCAGTGTGCAGTCCCGGGACGGAGATGTCTAGTGCCGGTCCGTGGTGTGACCGGCGTCACACAAGCGTCGAACTTATTGATTCGGCAGGTAGGAGGCCGGCACGTTGCTCATGGCGGTCTCGCAGACCTGGCGGCTCGCGTCGGCGAGCTGCTTGACGAGCGGCAGCCGGTCCGCCGTGACCTGGGCGGCGGCGGCTGGCACCAGGGCTTGGTCGTCCGGATGCTTGGGCTTGAAGGGCGCCGGGGGTTTCGCCACGACACTCTTGACCTTGTCCGACTGGCCCGCCCACCAGGCGTGGGCCTGTTTCACCCATGCATCCAGCGCCGTATAGATTTTCTTGTCCAGGGCCGCGTTCTCGCCGCGCTGGCCGGGCGGCGTGAAGGCCGGCATCCCCTGGACCAGGGGTCCCTTCATCAGCTGGTTCGGGTCGTGCACCGCTGGTGTGGCCGCCGCCGCGTAGTCTGAGAACGCGATGCGGTCGTCCAGGTTCATCATGGAGAGGCTGTTCTCGGCCATGAGCGCCTGCTGGGCGAGCTGCCGCTGGCTGAAATCCTCGCGACGATCGAAGGAGTCCCAGGCGCCGTAGTCCGAGCAGGTCTTGAGTGCCTCGGCCATGCTCGTGGGCGCCGGCGGCAGCTTGGCGAGGAAATCCGCCACCTCGTCGCTCCAGGCGGCGGTCGCCAGGGAGCAGGCGAGAGCGGTGAGCAGGGTCAGCGACAGGGTACGCATCGGGACCTCCTCGATGGGTTCTCGTCGGTTAGCGTCTACGGGTTCTGGTTCAGCAGCGTGTTCGCCTTGCCGCAGATGTCTTCGGACACCTTCGCCATCTTGTCGATGCCTTCCAGCCCCGTGGCATTCGCGCTCAACAGCCATTGCTGCGCCGCCATCAGCTTCTTCGGGTCGATGTCCTTGGGCACGCTGTTGAGCTTGCCCAGGTAATCCTTGGACTTGGCCGTGAACGGCGGCCAGGCCTTGGCGATGGAGGCGAGGTAGGCGTTCACCGCCGCGGTCTTCTTGCCCAGGGCGTCGTGCTGGATGGGATTCCCGCAGCTCGGGATGGGGAAGTCGCCCGCCTCGCCCGACTGCATCGGGCACTTCGTGAGCTTCGCATTCTCCGCCTTGACGATCTGCCCCACCGCATCCGCGGCGTCGTTGTAGGCGGGCGTGAACATCCCGTCGGCGATGGCATCGGGGGCGCCCGCGAACACCGTCTGCTGGTACTGGGAGAGCTCCAGGGTCTGCTGCTGTTGCTGCAGCATGGCGCCCGGGTCGGACATCATGGCCATCTGTTGGGCGGCGATGGCGGCCGGGTCGCCGCCCATGGCGGCCTGCAGTTTCTGCTGCGTCTCCTTCTGGGCGGCGTCCTTGGCGGCATCCAGTTTCGGCTGCAGGTTGCGCCAGAGATCCTTGTTGCTGTCGTACTTGTCGCCGTAGCCGCTGCACAGGATCTGGGATTCATCCGCGTTCCTGGGCGGCGGCGGCACCTTGGCGAGCCAATCGGCGGCGGTGTCGGCGCGCAGGCCGGAGGCGAAGAGGACGAGAGCGGCGAGAGACGCGCGGAACAGTCCGCGGTAAAGGCGGTCGGACTTCATGGTATCCCCCGATGATCATTAGAGTGGGCTACGAGCGATCGGGCACCCCTATTCCCCAGCCGGGTGCGGGAATAAGTATAAGACGGCCGCACTTTTCCGGCTGGGCGGGGTCTCAACCGCCCTGAGTGGCGCTATCCTCAAGCTGCCCCTACCTAAATAGACGTCGTTCCGGAGTCTCCCATGCCCCCCACCCTCAAGACCCTGGCTCTCTGTCTCCTGGCCTGCGCCCTCGGTTCCTCGGCGGCGTACGCGGTGGATGCCGACTGGGTCAAGGAGAGCAACGACGACTCCCAGGTGCTGCTCAAGGTCATGGCGAGGTTCGCCCCGGAGCAGGCCGGGCGGCTCGGGGTGGACGGCCTGGACGACAAGACCCTGGACCTCAACCAGGGCATCTACGAGCGCTCCCGGGACGCCACCCAGAAGGCCCTGACCGAGCTCAAGCGGCGGCTCGCGGCCGCGAAGGATGCGCGCGTCAAACAGGACCTCGAGATCATCATCAAGGCGGGACAGGACAACCTGCACTCAGCCGAACTGCAGCGTCAGTACATGCTGCCCTATTACGACGTGGGCCGGACCGAGTTCTACGGCATCCGCTTCCTCATCGATGCGCAGGTGCCGAAGGAGCGCCAGGCGGCCGCCCTCACGCGCCTCAAGCTCTACGCCGGCATGGTCCCCGGCGTCCCGCCCCTCACCCAGCAGGCGGAGGAGCGCACCGCGGAACGTCTGAGCGACAAGAAGCTCGTGGGCCCCTATCAGGCGGAACTGGAACAGGACCTCGCCAACACCCAGCAGTACCTGGACGGCATCAAGCAGCTCTTCCAACAGAGCGGCCTGCCGGGCTGGGAACAGCCTTTCGCCAAGCTCAGCCAGGAGCTCACCGACTACGACGCTTGGCTCAGGAAGAGCGTCCTGCCCCGCGCCCGCCCCGACAACCGCCTGCCGGAGCCCATCTACGCCGACAACCTGCGCCAGGTGGGGGTGGATATCCCGCCGCAGGACCTCATGGCCATGGCGGAGTTCTCCTTCACCGAGATCCAGCATCAGATGGAGGCGCTGGCGCCGCTGGTGGCGGAACAGAAGGGTTACAAGAGCAGCGACTATCGCGACGTGATCCGCGAGCTCAAGAAGCAGCAGATCCAGGGCGACCAGATCATGCCCTTCTATAAGGCGCGGCTCGGGGCGATCGAGGACATCATCCGCAAGCAGCACATCGTGACCCTGCCCAACCGGCAGGCGCAGATCCGTCTGGCCTCGGCGGCCGAGACCGCCGCCCTGCCCGCGCCCCACATGAGCCCGCCGCGCCTGATCGGCAACACCGGTCAGTACGGCGAGTTCGTGCTGCCCTTGAACGTGCCCACGGCGGACGGCAAGAGCGCCCTGCAGTTCGACGACTTCACCTTCGACGCCGCCGGCTGGACCCTCACCGCCCACGAGGCGCGGCCCGGCCACGAGCTGCAGTGGTCCTCCATGGTGGAGCACGGTGTGTCCATCGCGCGGGCGATCTTCGCCTTCAACAGCGTCAACGCCGAGGGCTGGGGCCTGTACGCCGAGGCCGAGATGCAGCCGTACGAGCCCGTGGACGGCCAGCTCATCACGCTGCAGCTGCGCCTGCAGCGCGCCGCCCGTGCTTTCCTGGATCCGATGCTGAACTTAGGCATGATCAAGCCCGACGAGGCGCTCGCCTTCCTGCAGCGCGAGGTGGTGCTCTCGCCCGCCTTCGCCAAGGAGGAGGTGGACCGCTTCACCTTCATGGCCCCCGGCCAGGCCACGAGCTACTACTACGGCTACGAGCGGCTCATGCGGCTGCGCGGCGAGACCCAAGTGAAACTCGGCGCGAAGTTCGACCGGCAGAAGTTCAACGACTACGTCCTCGCCCAGGGACTGCTGCCGCCGGATCTCTTGCAGAAAGCCGTCGAAGAAGAGTTTATCCCGAGCCAGTCGCAGCCCTGAGGTTGCGTAAGAGACCGGGCCCCACTTCCACCAGCACCACGCCGAGCAGGATCAGGGCCGAACCCGCGACGCCGAGTGGCGTCAGCCGTTCCGCCAGCAGCCAGGCGCCGGCCAGGGCGGCGAACACGCTCTCGAGGGACATGATGAGCGCCGCCTCGGCAGGCGGCGTGTGCCGCTGGGCGATGATCTGCACGGTGAAGGCCAGCGCCCCGGAGAGCAGTCCGGCGTAGAGGATCGCGGGCAGAGCGGTGACGATGCCCGGCACGTTCACCGGGCCGAAGCTCAAGCCCGCCGCCAGGCCGAGCAGGGCAGTGACGCCGTACTGCACGAAGGACAGGAAGAAGGGCCGGTGGGTGCGCTGCAGGAACACGCCGATGACCACGATGGCGAGCGCCCAGGCGAGGTCCGCCAAGAGCACCAACAGATCCCCGACCACCCAATGCTTCGCCTGGCCGTTGTCTGCCAGGAGCCAGGCGCCGGCGACGGAGATGAGGCAGGCCGCGACCACCAGCGTGCGCGGCGGCTGTCGCGTCATGGACCAGAGCATGAAGGGCACGAACACCACGTAGAGGGCGGTCAGGAAGCCGCCGTTGGTGGCGGTGGTGGTCACGAGCCCCACCTGCTGCAGGCTCGCGCCGGCGAACAGGCACAGGCCGATGAGCACTGCCTGGATCCAGTCGAGGCGGCTCAAGGGCGCGATGACGCGCCGCGCCTCGTAGCGCACCAGGGGGAGCAGCGCGAGCGTCGAGAGCGTGAACCTCAGGCCCACGAACAACACCGGCCCCATGCTCTGGTTCGCGTTCTTCTGCACCACGAAGGCCGTGCCCCAGATGAAGGCGGCCAGCAGCAGCAAGAGGTCGGCGCGGAAGCGATTCATTTTTTTATTCTGCTTGAGTGGACGGCGCGGCGGGCGCGGGGACTCAGGTATTTTTCGCCTCCTCCTGCAGCCATTCCGCCACCGCCTGCACCGCCGCGTCCTGGCCACGGTGACGGGGGTAGACGGCATAGAACGCCAGTTGCACCGGCAGTTCCAGCTCGAAGGGCCGCACCAGCCGGCCCGCCTCCAGTTCCGCCTGGGCCAGCGGCTCGGAAGCGAGCGCCACGCCCTGGCCCTCGATGGCCGCCTGGATCAGCACGTTCATGTCCTCCACCACCAGCCCCTCGCGCCAGTCCACGTCCGTGGCGCCCGCGAGCTCGAGCCACTGTTGCCAGTGGCGGTGGGTGGTGTCGTGGAGCAGCGGCACGTGCTTGAGGTCGGCGGGTGTGCGCAGCGGATGAGCGCCCTTGAGCAGCGAGGGCGCGCACACCGGGAACTCCACCGGCGTGAACAGGCGCACGGCGGTCACCCCGGTCCATTGGCCGCGGCCGTAGCGGATGGCGAGGTCGATGCCATCCCGGTCGAAGTTCGCGAGCTGCGGCGAGGTGCTCAAGCGGATCTCCGTCTCCGGGTGGGCCTTCTGGAAACGGTGCAGCCGCGGTACCAGCCAGCGGGCCGCGAGGGAGGCGAGCGTGCTCACGGTCACCACCTGCCGCTCCTGGGTGACGCGCACCGCCGCCACCGTCTCGCGGATCTGCTCGAAGGCGCCCTGCACGCCGAAGGCGAACTCCCGGCCGCGGGCGGTGAGCTGCAGGCCGCGGGGCATGCGGTGGAACAGCTCGTTGCCCAGGAACTCCTCCAGCTGCCGCACTTGGCGGCTCACCGCGCCGTGGGTCACATGCAGTTCCACCGCCGCCTTGCTGAAGCTGGCGTGGCGGGCGGCGGCATCGAAGGCCTTGAGGGCGTTCAGGGGTGGGAGATTACGCATGGATCACCTGTGAGTTAATTGCACGTCAACTAGTGAGAATTATTCATTTGCTACAGGATATAAGCCTAAATACAATGTTCGACCTGTGAAAATTTATAGCAGTAAATCCCATGAAAGAAAAGCCTGAAGAGAGCCTCGATCCCAAGGACTGGGAGGAGTTCCGGCGTTTCGCCCACGGCATCCTCGACGACTCCATCGATTACCTGGCGGGCGTGCGCGAGCGCGCCGTGTGGCGACCGGTACCCGAGAGCGTGAAGGGGCAGTTCAAGTCGCCGCTGCCGCAGGCAGGTGAGGGCGAGGCGGCCGCCTACGCCGCCTACCGGGAACTGGTGGCGCCTTATCCCTTGGGCAACATCCATCCGCGCTTCTGGGGCTGGGTCATCGGCACCGGCACGCCCATGGGGCTGATGGCCGAGCTCTTGGCCGCCACCATGAACAACAACGCCGGCGGTTTCGACCAGAGCGCGAGCTACGTGGAAGCGCAGGCGATCGCCTG
>DATIEQ010000126.1:0-26362 GCA_035455665.1 Gammaproteobacteria bacterium
GGCCCGACGCCGGGGTAATCGAGCCCAGCGGAGATTGAGTGGGTCTCAGTGATCTGGCCCGCTGCGTCCTCAAGTACATAGGTGCGGTTGCCGTGCAGCACGCCGGAGCGGCCGCCATTGAGGGACGCGGCATGCTTGCCGCTGGCGAGACCCTGTCCACCCGCCTCCACGCCGTGGAGCTCGACCGGGTCATCCAGGAAAGCATGGAACAGGCCGATGGCGTTGGAGCCGCCGCCCACGCAGGCGACCAGCGCCCGGGGTAACCGGCCTTCGGCCGCGAGTGATTGTTGGCGGGTCTCCTCGCCGATGCAAGCCTGGAAGTCCCGCACCATCATGGGATAAGGATGCGGCCCGGCCACGCTACCGATAACGTAATAGGTGTCGTCCACGCGAGCGACCCAGTCGCGCAAGGCCTCGTTGAGTGCATCCTTGAGCGTGCGCGAACCCGCCGTCACGGGCACCACGGTCGCACCCAGGAGCCGCATGCGGTAGACGTTGCTGGCCTGGCGCTGGATGTCCTCGGAGCCCATGTACACAACGCATTCGAAGCCGAAACGCGCCGCCACCGTGGCGGTCGCGACGCCGTGCTGACCCGCGCCGGTCTCGGCGATGAGACGGGTCTTGCCCATGCGCTTCGCCAGCAGCGCCTGGCCGAGCGCGTTGTTTATCTTGTGAGCGCCGGTGTGGTTCAGGTCCTCGCGCTTGAGGTAGATACGCGCGCCCCCGGCCTGCGCGCTCAGACGCTCGGCGAAATACAGCGGCGTGGGGCGTCCCACGAAGTCCCGCAGGAAATTCTTGAGTTCCGCCTGGAAGTCCGGGTCGCGACGGCTGCGTTCGTAGGCCTGGCGCAAGGCTTCCACCGGTCCCATGAGCGTCTCCGCCACGAAACGCCCGCCGTAGGGTCCGAAATGGCCGCTCGCATCCGGCAGCCGGCGCAACGACTCACGCAGAAAGGGGTGTTCAAGCGGCCGCGGCATTGTTCACCTCGCGTACGAAGGCGGCAAGCTTGTCGGCGTCCTTGACCCCGGCGCGCTCTCCACGCCGCTCGAGACGTCCACCCCGTAGGGGTGCACGACGCTGATGGCCGTGCCCACGTTCTCCGAGTTCAACCCACCCGCGAGTATCAGCGGCGGTCCTTCGACCTTCGGCAGCGAGGACCAGGTGAAGCTTTTGCCGGTGCCGCCCTTCTGCCCCTGCACGTGGCTATCGAGGAGCAGCGCGGCCGCATCATGGTAGCGGCGCGCGTAATCGGCGATGTCCGCCTGGCTACCCATGGGTACGGCCTTGATGTAGGGGCGGCCGAAGCCGTGGCAGAACTCCGGCGGCTCGTTGCCGTGGAACTGGAGGAGCTCCACGCGGACTCCGTCCAGGACCTTCTGCACGTCCTCCCGTGTCGGGTCCAGGAACAGCGCGGTCACTGTCACGAAAGCCGGCAGCTTCTTCACCAGCGCCTTCGCCTGCTCGACGCTCACATAACGTGGGCTCTTAGGGTAGAACACGAGACCCACCGCATCGACCCCCAGGCGTGCCGCCGCCGCGGCGTCCTCCGCCCGGGTCATCCCACAGACCTTGATCCTCACGCGCACAGCAGGCTCCGCTTCACAAAGAGTTCGCAAGACTATCAGAAAATCCGGCGTCGGCCGGCACCGGGACGGCGAATTCGGGCGGATACCTCACCGCCGTGAAACACAGGCCGTGGGCCGGCGCAGTGACCCCGCCCAGGGTACGGTCGCGCCCCTCGAGCACCTGCCGCGGCCACTCGCGGTCGCGCTTGCCTTCGCCCACCGCCAGCAGCACGCCCGCGATATTCCGCACCATGTGGTGCAGGAAACCGTCGGCCGCGGCTTCGATGAGGATGCGCTCGCCCTCGCGGCGCACCTCGAGGCGCATGAGTGTGCGCACCGGCTGCTTCGCCTGGCACTCCACCGAGCGGAACGCGGAAAAATCATGGCGCCCAAGAAGCGGCTGCGCTGCCTCCTGCATGCGCGCCGCGTCCAGCGGCCGATGCTCCCAGGTCACGCGCGAACGCTCGAGCGCGGGACGGGTGAGGCGGTTGAGCACCGTATAGCGGTACGAGCGCGCCATGGCGCTGAAGCGGGCGTGGAATGCCCCGGGCGCTTCCTGTATCCACCGCACCGCGACGTCGGGCGGCAGTTGGGTGTTCACGCCCAACAGCCAGCCGCGCAGATCGCGCCGCGCGTCGCTGTCAAAATGCGCCACTTGGCCGGTCGCGTGCACGCCGGCGTCGGTGCGTCCCGCACAGGTCACTGCCACGGGGTGATCGGCGATGCGCGCTAGCGCGTCTTCCACGCAAGCCTGCACGGTCCTGCCAGGATGGGACTGGCGTTGCCAGCCCATGAAGTCGGTGCCGTCGTATTCGATGCCGAGTGCGAAGCGCGTCATGGAACGTCAGTCAGACAGTGCAGACCGGGGACATCCCGGCCGCGAACCGCGGCCGGGACCGTGGAGTCTTACGCAGAGACGTGTTTGAGGAGCTCCTGGGCTTCCTGCTTCTGCTGCGCGTTGCCTTCCAGCATCACCTCTTCGAGGATGCTCTTCGCGCCATCGGGATCGCCCATGTCGATGTAGGCACGGGCGAGATCCAGCTTCGTGCCCACTTCGCTGATGCTGCTGGTGGCGCCGGTCGCTTCGTCACCTGCCGCCGGAGCCGCCGGCGCATCCATGGAGAGACCTTCGATACTGGGCGCCGCCGCCTCGGGCTGGGCCGGCACATTGGTGTTCACGAAGGACGCCAGGTCGGTCAGGGCCTTGTCGAATTCCACCTGGGAATCGGTGCCGAAGTCTGTAGCCACCGTGGGCTCATCCGTGGGAGGGGCGGCTTTCTTGGGCTCATCCTTCTTCTTGATAGCCATGGTCTTGTCGTAGTTCAGGTCGCCCACGTTGAACTCGAGCGCGCCGTCCGGAGAGGCGGCAGGCGCGGGAGCCGGGGCGGGAGCCGGAGCCGGGATCGGCTCGGGTTCGAGGTCCGGCAAGGAGAAGTCCAAGCTGTTGTCCACTGCGGGCGCGGGGGCCGGGGCTGGCGCGGGAGCAGCGGCGGGCGCTGCCGGAGCGTCAAAGGCCTCGCCCAGACCGCCAAGATCGCCCACCACGGTACCGGTACCGCCGCCATCGAGGGCGATATCCACCGCCGCCGCACCGGCACCGGAGGCCGAGAACATGGTCTCATCGGGAGCGAGTTGGCGACCCATGATGGCCACGCTGTCCCATTCCTTCCCGGCGGAGCCGCCCATGCTCTGACGCAGTTTCTTCGCTTCTGCGATGAAATTACCCTTGTCACCGGCGGTGAAGAACACTTCGAGCAACTTGACGGCCACTTCGCGGCGGTTCGGGTCCTGGCGCAACGCCTTGCGCAATACGTCAGCGGCCTGATCATAGAGACCATAGGCCATGTGGAAATCCGCTTCCGCGAGAGGATCCGACACGTCGAGTTTCGCTGATGGTGTCGGTTCCGCGACCGCTGCGCCCACCATGGTGTCCATGTGCCCTTTGGGCATGAGCTGTGTCTTGTCGCTCGCCCCTTCGTCGCCCACCTGGGTGGGCGGATCCACCATCACGGTCTTTTCCTCGGCGGCCTTCTTCGCCTGCTTGCTCTTGGTGCGCGTGGTGGATTCCGATGCCTGGGTCTTGTCGTCGTCGGCACCCACTTGCTCTTGCTTGAGCCAGTCGGCGCCTTTGATCTTGCCCGCTGCGCCGCCACCGAAGGCGCTCGGCTTCGACTGGCGCCGCTTCTTGATGGCGACGCCGAGGAGCACGATCACGATCACTGCGCCCACGGCGCCGAGTACGTAGGGACTGAGCAAGATGTCCATGATCCCGCCGCCGGCCGCCGGAGCGGGCGCGGGTTTCACCACCGGAGGCGGCGGTGCCGGGGCTGGAGCCGGGGCAGGAGGCAGTTGGGCCGCCTGCTGTTGAACCGCCGCGAGCGGATTGCTCTGCACCGAGATCGGTGCCTGGCTCGGGGCGGGCGGAGGCGGCGGCAATGTCGTCACGCCCTCATTCGTCTTCTCGGGGGCCGCAGCAGCGGGAGCGGCTGCGGTCTCGCCGCTACCGGTTTTCGCTGCGCCCGGTACCGGCGCGCTGCTCTCGGCGGCGGAACTCGGCGCGACCAGCGTGAGAGAAGGTTGTGCAGAAGCGACGGCCGCGGCGGTGCCGGCGGACGGTGCGGACACGCCGCGGCTGCTGCGCCACGCCTCGATCTGGGCGCGCACTTCGGAGTTCGCATCCGCCACGCTCACCGCCTGTACGTCGGACAGGTTCGGCATACGCAGGATGAACCCGGCCTTCATGCGATTGATGTTGTGCATGAAGACTTCGGGGTTCGCCTGATAGATGGCGATCATCATCTGGTTGAGCGTCACGCCCTGCGGCCGCAGCTGCTTGGCGATGCCTGAGAGCGTCTCGCCGCGGTGAATTGGGCCGTAATTAGCGCCAAGCGCCCGCTGCTCGGCGGGCGCTGGTGCGGCGGCTTCAGCGGGTACCGTGGGTGGAGACGTGGCCTGCGCGGGCGCCGCTTCCGGCGCGGCGGCGATCGGCGTGGAAGTCTGGGCGGAAGCTCCGGTCGAAGCGACCGGTGCCGATACCTCGGGCGCCGGAGCGGTACTCGCTGCGGCAACCGCTGCTACCGGTGCGGTAGCTTGCGTCGGGGCCTGCGCATTCTGGAAATTCGGCGGATTGAGCAATACCGTGTATTCGCGGATCAGCTCGCCGTTGTTCCAGTTCGCATCGATCAGGAAGTCGAGGAACGGTTCACGCACGGCTTGGGGGCTGGTGATATGGATGTAGGCGGTGCCATCCGAATTGCGCACCACCAGGAACTGCAACTGCCCCAAGACATCCGGCCGGTCGACGCCCGCCTGGGAGAATTGCCTGAGGCTCGCGAGCTTCACATCCAGGCTGTCCAGCTCGTCGCTGGTCGCGCCCACCACTTGGATATCCGCGCTGAATTTATCGTTAAGCGAGGAGTTGAGCTTGATTTCGCCGAGGCCCAGGGCTTGTGCTGCCGCAGGCAGCAACGCCAGTGCCAGGGACAAAATTAAGGTCAGCTTTTTGCTCATTATTTCTCCCCCACCGGCCCACCCCCTTTGGGTCTTCGGGGGTCGGGCAATAGCGCTCCCAAGCTGAGAACGCTCTTTACAATGCTGGGCTAACTATAGCTTATAAATAGGTTTTCACCAATAACTCAGCCAGCTGGATGCTATTCAAGGCTGCCCCCTTACGGACGTTGTCCGAGACCACCCACAGGTTGAGCCCCAGGGGATGGCTGAGATCCTCCCGTATACGGCCCACGAAGACGCCATCCCGGCTCGCGGCCTCGGTCACGGGGGTGGGGTAACCCCCAGGCTTGAGGTCATCCAGGACCACAACCCCTGGGGCCTTGGACAGCAGAGCCCGGGCTTTGGCGGCGGTCAGCTTGTCACGGGTCTCCAGGTGGATGGCTTCCGAATGGCCGTAGAAGACCGGTACCCGGACGCAGGTGGCATTTACCTTAATATGGTCGTCCGCCAGTATCTTCCGGGTCTCCCAGACCATCTTCATCTCCTCCCGGGTATAGCCGTTCTCCTGGAACTCATCCACCTGGGGCAGGACGTTGAAGGCCATCTGCTTAGGGAAACGGCTCTTCCCGTCCAAGGGTTGGCCGTTGAGCAATTGTGCTGTCTGCCGTGCCAGAGTCTCAATGCCGCTCCGGCCGGCACCGGAGACCGACTGATAGGTAGCGACGTTGATGCGCTCGATGCCTACCGCGTCATAGATGGGCTTCAAGGCTACCAGCATCTGCATGGTGGAACAGTTAGGGTTCGCGATGATGCCGCGTTTGCGATGCTCCACGAGCGCGCCCGGGTTCACTTCCGACACCACGAGAGGCACGTCCGCGTCGTAACGGAAGCGGGAGGTGTTATCCACGACGATACAGCCCGCCGCCGCCGCCTTCGGCGCGTACTCCTCTGATACCTTGGCGCCCGCCGAGAAGAGCCCGATCCGGGCGCGGCTGAAGTCGAAGTCCTTGAGGTTCTCGACCTTGAGCTCGCGGCCGTCGAAACTCACCTTCTCGCCCACCGAGCGCTCGCTCGCGAGCGCGTAGACCTTGCCCACCGGGAACTTCCGTTCCGATAGTATCTCAAGCAGTGCACTGCCCACGGCGCCGGTCGCGCCTACCACGGCCACATCGAAGGTCTTCAAAGGGACTCCGGGGAATGCATTGGAAGAAGCGCCGCCACTCGCTATTTTAACTTGCGTGGCGGCAAGGGCGAGAGCGGTGCGCGCACATCGGCGTTCTGTGCCCGTTGCCGCAGCGCGTGATCCATGAGCGTCAGCGCCAGCATCGCCTCGGCGATGGGTACGGCGCGTATGCCCACGCAGGGATCATGGCGGCCATGCACGCTCACCTCCGCCTCGGCACCCTGCTCGTCGATGGTGCGCCCGGGCAGACGGATACTGGACGCAGGCTTGAGCGCCAGGCTCACGATGATGTCCTGACCCGTAGAGATGCCCCCGAGGATGCCGCCCGCATTGTTCGACAAGAAGCCTTTGGGCGTCATCTCATCGCGGTGCTCGCTCCCCTTCTGGTTGATCGCGGCGAAGCCTGCGCCGATCTCCACGCCCTTGACGGCGTTGATGCCCATCATGGCCGAGGCGATGTCCGCATCCAGCTTATCGAACACCGGCTCGCCCCAGCCGGGCGGCACGCCTTGCGCCTTCACCGTGACGCGCGCGCCGATGGAATCGCCCGACTTGCGCAAGGCGTCCACGTAGTTCTCCAGCTCCGCGACGCGGCTCGGGTCGGGACAGAAGAATGGATTCGAATCCGCGGCCTCGAGGTCCTTCGCTTCCAACTCGAGGGGACCGAGTTGGGCGAGCCAGCCCTGGATTACGACCCCGCAGCGTTCCACGAGCCATTTGCGGGCGATGGCACCCGCCGCGACCCGCATGACCGTCTCCCGCGCCGAGGCGCGCCCGCCGCCGCGGTAGTCGCGGCGTCCGTACTTCATCAGATAGGTGTAGTCCGCATGCCCCGGACGTAGCTTGTCGCGGATCGCTTCGTAGTCCTTGGGGCGCTGGTCGGTGTTTTCGATCAGGAGGCCGATGGGGGTGCCGGTTGTCTTGCCCTCGAATACACCGGAGAGGACGCGCACCGTGTCCGCCTCACGGCGCTGGGAAGTGTGCCGTGAAGTGCCGGAGCGCCGCCGCTCCACGTCGCGCTGGATGTCTGCTTCCGCGAGGTCGAGTCCCGGCGGGCAGCCGTCCACGATGCAGCCCAAGGCGGGACCGTGGCTCTCGCCGAACGTAGTGACGCAGAACAGCCGGCCGAAAGTGTTACCGGACACGCTGGGCCCGTTTCTTGGTTTGCACCGCTGCAGCCTGAGCCGCAGTCAGCAGGAACACTTCCGCCTGCCCCCGTTCGAATTCGAGCCAGGTGAACGGCAGTTCCGGGTAAGCCCGTTCGAGCGCCCAGCGGCTGTTGCCCACCTCCACCACCAGGATGCCGTCCGGCGTGAGCCGCTCGGCGGCCCCCGCCAGGATGCGGCGTACCACATCCAGGCCGTCCTCACCCGCCGCGAGGCCGAGCCGGGGTTCATGCCGGTGCTCGTCCGGCAGCGTCGCCATGTCTTCCGCGTCCACGTAGGGCGGGTTGCTCACGATGATGTCGTAGCGCGCAGTCGGAAGGCCCTCGAACACGTCCGCCCGATGCAGCGTGACCCGCTCCTTCACATGCAGTTTTTCCACGTTGATGTGCGCTACCTCGAGGGCATCGGCTGACAGGTCGGTGGCGTCCACCCGCGCCTCGGGGAAGGCATGGGCGCAGGCGATGGCGATGCAGCCGCTGCCGGTGCAGAGGTCGAGTATCCGCCCTACCGGCTGGTCTGCGAGCCAGGGCTCGAAACCCTTTTCGATCAGCTCGCCCAAGGGCGAGCGGGGCACCAGCACACGCTCATCCACGTAGAAATCCAGCCCCGCGAAGCGCGCATGGCGCGTGATATACGCGTACGGCTTGCGCTCGCTCTCGCGCCGGTAGAGGAGATCGTAGGCGGCGCGCTTCTCCGCCTGCGTGAGCCGCCCGTCCAGTAACCATGGCGGGATGTCGTGGTCCAGGTTTAGCGCGAACAGCACCAGGTTGAGCGCTTCGTCAACCGCATTCCCGGTGCCGTGGCCGAAATGCAGGCCGGCTCGCTTGAACGCGCTCGCGCCCCAACGGACGAAGTCCTTCGCCGTGTCAAGTCGCGTCGCGATGTCTTCGAAACCTTCCATCATCCGTCTCCACGTGTACGTGCTTATGATAAAGGAGTCCACGGGCTACTGTTATAATCTGCGCATGAAATTCAAAGTCCTGCTTGCTTACGCGCCACTGCTGGTGCTGGCCCTCGCCGCAGGCAGCTACGTCGGCTATCTCACCCTGGGTCACAAGCCGGTTGCACCGCCCCGGACTGCCGCCCTGCTCCTCGCCGATCCGAAACCGCTGCCGGATTTCCTGCTCACCGACGCAGCGGGCACCGCCTTCACGCGACGTGAGCTCATGGGCCATTGGAGCCTGCTCTACTTCGGCTACACCCATTGCCCGGACGCCTGTCCCACCACCCTCATGGACTTGGACCATATGCTCGCGGTGCTCGGCAAGGCAAAGGGCCCGGTACTGCCCCGCGTCTATTTCGTGTCGGTGGACCCCAAGCGCGACAACCTTGGGCTGCTCAGGAACTACACACTGTATTTCAACCCGGCGTTCGTCGGCGTCACGGGCGAACTGGAGCAGTTGCGAGCGCTCACGACGCCGCTGGGCGTGGATTTCTCTTATCAGCCTGCGAACCAGACGGGCAATTACACGGTAAACCACAGCGTCGCCGTGTTCCTCGTGGACCCGCAGGCGGAGGAGACTGCGGTCTTCACCCCGCCGCTCGCGCCGGAACGGATGGCCGCGGACTTCCGCGCCATCGTGGATTACCGCGGAGACTTATGATGAACCGCCTCGTGTTGCTGCTCGCCGCGATGTTGGCGCTGGCCAGCGCCTATGCCGACGGACCGAGCGTGCGCGCGAGCCACGTCTGGATCCGCGTCTCGCCCCCAGGCGTCGGCGTGGACGCGGGTTATCTCACACTCGAGAACCTCACCGGCAAGCCCCTGAGCCTCGACAAAGTCTCGAGCCCGGACTTCGAATCGGTGATGATCCATCAAAGCATAGAGAAGGGTGGCGTCGAAAGCATGCAGGAGTTCCCCGAGCTCGCGCTGCCCAGCAAAGGTACTGTCGACTTCAAGCCGGGTGGCTACCATCTCATGCTCATGCATCCTCGCAAGAACCTGTTCCCCGGCGACACCGTCACCCTGATGCTCTCCTTCTCCGACGGTTCCGAGCTCGCGATCTTGGCACCGGTTCGGCGCGACGCGCCGCCTTGAGCGCGACCAGAGGGAGCGATACCGCGGCTGTGTTCGCGGACCGCCTCAAGGCTTGGCTGCAGTATCCCCTGCCCCATCACCTGATCTCGCGTCTGACCGGACGCCTCACGCGCGTACGGCAAACGGCCTTCAAAGACTGGATGATCCGCAGCTTCATCCGCCGATTCGGTGTGGACATGAGCGAGGCGGCTGAATCCGATCCCGCCGCCTATCCGACCTTCAATGCCTTCTTCACTCGTGCGCTGCGCGCCGGCGCCCGTCCTGTGGACGCCGCGAAGAATTCGATCGTCTCTCCGGTGGACGGCGCGGTGAGCCAGGCCGGCGTTATCCATTCCGACCGTATCTTCCAGGCGAAGGGACAGATCTTCAGCGCGCTCGAGCTCCTGGGTGGGAGCGTGGACGACGCCCGCCTGTTCGACGATGGCAGCTTCGCGACGCTGTATCTCTCGCCCCGGGACTACCACCGCATCCACATGCCCGTGGCGGGAAACCTGCGCCGCATGCTGCATGTGCCGGGGCGGCTGTTCAGCGTCAACCCGCCCACCACCCGGGCCGTGCCGCGCCTGTTCGCCCGCAACGAGCGAGTGGTATCCCTCTTCGACACGGACGTGGGACCCCTCGCGCTCGTCATGGTAGGTGCCATGAATGTGGCGAGTATCGAGACCGTCTGGGCCGGGATCGTGACGCCGCCGCCGCGAGCCAGTATCCGCAGCTGGGATTACAAATCGGGGGAGGTCCGGCTCGCACAAGGGGCGGAAGCGGGCCGCTTCAACATGGGTTCCACTGTGATCCTGCTGTTCGCCGCCGGCAGGCTCCGCTGGGAAGCGTCCTGCGTGCCCGACGCGCAAGTACGGATGGGGCGGCGTCTCGCGACGCGACTTTAACCCAGGGCTTGCAGGAAAACCTCTGCCAGGGCCTCGAGCCCCTGCCGGTCCTCTGCATCGAAGCGCGCGAGCCTCGGACTGTCGAGGTCCAGCACACCCATGAGCACCCCACCCTTGACGAGCGGGACCACGAGTTCAGAGAGGGAGTCGCCGTCGCAGAAGATGTGGCCCGGGAACTTGTTCACGTCGGGTACGAGCTGGGTCTCGCGCTTCGCCGCCGCGGTGCCGCAGACCCCCTTGCCGAGCGCGATGCGCACGCAGGCAGGCTTGCCCTGGAACGGCCCCACCAGGAGCTCGCCGTCCTTCAGGAAATAGAATCCCACCCAGTTCAGGTCCGGCAAGCTGTGATAGAGCAGCGCGGAGAAGTTCGCCGCGTTGGCCACGAGATCCCGTTCGCCGTGCAGAAGACCCTTGGCCTGCGACAGCAGTTCGCCATAGAGCTCCGCCTTGCCGGAAGCCTCGATCTTCTTCATCTCGAACATCGTCGGATTCTCCTACGCCCTGTCGGACGGAAATGCGATGACCTCGGTAATAGACCGCGCAGCGGCGGCAATCATTACGAGGCGGTCGAACCCCAAGGCCACGCCGGAACAGTCGGGGAGGCCGTGTTCCAGAGAGGCCAGCAGCCGTTCGTCCATGGGAACGTCCATGAGCCCCTGGCGCCCACGATAGATTCGATCGGCCTCGAAACGCTGCCGTTGCTCGGCGGCCTCCGCGAGCTCGTGGAAACCATTCGCGAGCTCGACCCCGTGCAGGAAGGCCTCGAAACGTTCCGCCACCGCGGGGTCGCCGGGTCTCACCCGCGCCAGGGCCGCCTGGCTCGCCGGATAATCATATATAAAGGTGAGACCCCCCTGTCCCAGGGCGGGATAGACGACCTCTCCCGCCAGGAGATCCAGCCAGCCATCGCGGTCCAGCACGCCCGCGGGCGCTTGGCTGCCTGCCTTCGCGAAAGCGGTGCTGCAGTCCTCTGCGCTCGCGCGGAAAGGGTCGAGCCCTGCGTGACGCACGAAGGCTTCCCGATACGTGAGATGCTCCGGCGCACGGGCGAGGCTGGGCACCAGCACGGACACGAGCTCCGCCACCTCGGCCATGAGCCGGTGCTGGTCGAACCCGATCCGGTACCACTCCAGCAGGGTGAACTCGGGATTGTGGTTCCTGCCCGCCTCGCCCCGGCGGAACACCTTGCACAGTTGCCAGATGTCCCCCGTGCCGGCGGCCAAGAGCCGCTTCATGGGGAACTCGGGAGAGGTATGCAGGTAGAGATAGCCGCCGCGTCCGTCTTCGACGCGGAAGCTCGCGATATGCCGGTCCGTAGCGCCGGCTGTCGAGAGCGCCGGCGTATCCACTTCAAGGACCGAACGCGCGGCAAAGAACTCTCGAAGCTTCGCCAGCAGCGCAGCGCGCAGCTTGAGGTTCTCGATCGAAGCGGTAGGTTGCCAGTCAGTCATGACTGACGCCGGGAGTCATTTCGCCCTAGCGACGTACTCGGCGGAGCGCGTGTCGACCTTGATGAGCTCGCCTTCGTTCACGAACAGCGGTACGCGCACCGTGGCGCCGGTCTCGAGCGTGGCGGGCTTGTTGCCGCCGGTGACCGTGTCGCCGCGCACGCCTGGATCGGTCTTCGTGACCTTGAGGATGGCGAAGATGGGTGCGGTCACCGCCAGCGGCTTGCCGTCCCACAGCATGATCTTGCAGAGTTCCTCGCCCTTGAGCCAGTTCTTGGCATCGCCCATGGCGATCGCGTCGGCGGCGAGCTGCTCGAAGTTCTCCGGATTCATGAAATGCCAGAACTGGCCATCGTTGTACAGGTACTGCACGTCGAGCTCGGCGATGTCGGCGGATTCCACCGTCTCGCCGGACTTCATGTTGCGATCCAGCACCTTGCCGGTCTTGAGGTTGCGGATCTTGACGCGGTTGAACGCCTGGCCCTTGCCGGGTTTCACGAACTCGTTCTCGAGGATCGTATAGGGGTCGCCGTCCATCATGATCTTGAGGCCGGCCTTGAACTCGTTGGTGCTGTAACTGCCCATCGGGATATCCACTGATAATTGGTACAATGAACGGGGCATTGGCAGGGTGATTTATCACCCTGCTAAGCGCCCCAGGGACGGGACGCATCGAAAATCGAACACGTAAGTGTTTGATTTTCGGAGCGAGCCGCGGGCATGTGCCGCGGCGGAGCGTGACGCAAAACACCATGGATGGTGTTTTGCATCGAATGGCTCCCCCGCAAAAAGCGCGTCATCATACCCTACCGCCCGTCTCCGGGCAGCCCTTGCAAGCATGACCACCCGTTGGCAGACCGAGATGGCGGAGGCGGTGCACGACCCCGCAGAGCTCGTTTCTCTCCTGGAATTGGACGCGCGCTGGCTCGAACCCGCCCGCCGGGCGGCCCGGCTCTTCCCCCTGCGGGTGCCGCGCGGCTTCCTCGCGCGCATGCGCAAAGGCGACCCCACCGACCCCCTGCTCCGGCAGGTGCTCCCGCTCGACGAGGAGCTGCGCGAAGTCCCGGGTTTCGGCCGCGACCCCGTGGGCGACATGCCGAGCCGGGCGGCGAAGGGCGTGCTGCACAAGTACCGGGGCCGGGTGCTGCTCATCGCCACCGGCGCCTGCGGCGTGCACTGCCGCTATTGCTTCCGCCGCCACTTCCCCTATGCCGAGGAGACCGCCCGTGCCGATGAGTGGCGCGAGGCCTTGGACTACCTGCGCGCCGATCCTTCGATCCGCGAAGTGATCCTGAGCGGCGGCGACCCCTTGACCCTCTCGGACGAGCGCCTGGCCCGGCTGGCGACCGCCCTGGAAGCGATCCCACATATAAGGAGGCTGCGGATCCATACCCGCCAGCCCGTGGTCCTGCCCTCGCGCGTGGACGAGGGGCTCCTGCGCTGGCTCACCGCCTGCCGGCTCCAGAAAGTGGTGGTGCTGCACATGAACCATGCCCGGGAACTGAACGATGAGGTGCGGGAGGCCTGTGCGAGGCTGCGCCGGGCCGGGGTCATGCTCTTCAACCAGTCCGTGCTGCTGCGCGGCGTGAACGACTCCGCTACGGCCCTGGCCGAGCTCTCCGAGGCGCTGTTCGGGGCCGGCGTCATCCCCTATTACCTCAATGTACTGGACCCGGTGGCCGGGGCGGCCCATTTCGACGTCCCCGAGGCTGAAGCCCTCGCCCTGGTGGCGGAACTGCGGGCGCGACTGCCCGGCTACCTCGTGCCCCGGCTGGTGCGGGAGGTCCCCGGCGCGCCGTCCAAGCAGCCGGTCCGCGACGCGCTCGAATACACGGCAGTCGAATAAGCTTCGGATTCCGCCGGCGGATTACTGGAAAACCCCCAGGGAATGGGATAAGAATACCCATGCTAAAGCAACAACTTACCCGGCCAAGCTAAGGAGCCGCCTTGTCGCCACGTAGCGCCCTGCCGGTCCTGGTCGTCGCGCCCACGCAGAACGACGCCGAGAAGCTGAACAGCACACTGCGCAACGCGGGTCACGCGGTGCGTCCGCTGTGGGTCGCCAGCATGGACGCGGCCGAGAAGAGCATCAAGCAGCAGAAGCCCGACCTCATCCTCTGCTCCACCAGCGTCGCAGCCGCGCCCTTCCCGGAGGTGGTGCGGCTGCGCGACATGGCGTTACCCAACGTGCCGATCATCGCCGTCGCCAAGTCCATCAGTCCGCCCATCGTCGCCGAGCTCATCAACACCGGCGCCCGCGACCTGGTCTCCATGGACCAGATCGAGCACCTGCAGGCGGTGGTGTCGCGCGAGCTGGAGGTGTTGCAGCTCTCCCGCGACCTGGAAGACACGAGTGTCAAGCTCAGCGAGTACGAGAAACGCATCAACCTGGTAGTGAAGGAATCCAAGGACGCCATCACCTACGTGCACGACGGCATCATCCTGTCGGCGAACCCGGCGTTCCTGGAGCTCTTCGGCCACAAGGCCAGCGCCGATATCGAAGGCACGCCGGTGCTGGAACTCTTCGACGGTAGCTCCCAGGGCGCACTCAAGGAAGCCCTCAAGCTCGTCGGCAAGAACCAGTCCGTGGACCCGCTCGCCGTGAAGGGGTTGGAGGGCGGCAAGCCCTTCGAGACCACACTTGAGTTCGCCAACGTGGAGGTGGACGGCGAATCCGCCATCGCCATCTCCATCCGTAGCGACGCCGGCGCCAAGGAAGCCATGGCCCAGGCGGACCATGCCCAGGCGAAGGCACAGCAGGCCCAGCACTTCGCCATGAAGGTCAAGGACAAGGCCCAGGAGCAGATCGAGCTCCTCAACCAGAAGCTCGCGGCGAGCGTGCAGCAGCTCACCACCTACCGCAACCTGGACCTGTTCACCGGCCTGATGAACCGCAACGCCTTCCTGGAAGTGCTCACCGAGGCGACTAAGCAGCCCGTGAAGGGCGCGTCACGGGCGCTGGTGCTCATCAAGCCGGACAAGTTCACGGCCGTGGCCGAGAAGGTGGGCGTGCTGGCGAGCGAGGTCATCATCAAGGGCATCGCCGACCTGATCCGCGCCAGCGCCGCCAAGGAAGACCAGGTGGGCCGCTTCGGCGGCACGGTGTTCATGGTGATCGCGACGCGGCCGAAACTGAAGGAGGTCGCGGACTGGGCGGACCGGCTGCGTACCGCTGCCGCGAGCCACATCTTCCAGGCCGGAGGCAAGTCCACGAGCCTCACCTGCAGCATCGGTTATCTCGAGCTGGACGACTCCCACACCAACATCGAGAAGATCCTGGAAGACGTGGAGGAGGCGCATCGCCAGGCGCGTACCGGCGGCGGCAACCGGGTGGTGGGCTGGACGCCGCCGAAGGTAGACGCGCAGGGACGCGTCACCGACACCGAATGGCAGCGCCGCTTCACCGACGCGCTCAAGAACAACCGCTTCATCCTCGCCTTCCAGCCGGTGGCGAGCCTCACCGGCGAGGCCATCGACCTGCACGACGTGCTGGTGCGCATGCGCGGCGACCAGGAGGAGGAGATCCCGCCCAAGGACTTCCTGCCGGCGGCCGAGAAGGTCAACATGATGACCGCCATCGACCGCTGGATCCTGGAGCACGCCGTGGGCGTGGTGAGCGACCGGTTGAAGCAGCAGCGCAACAGCAGCCTGTTCCTGCGCATCTCCGACCAGACGCTCACCGACCCGAACATCCTGCCGTGGATTGAGAAGCTGCTCGCTTCGGCTCCCGGCATCGCACCGGGCAACCTCATCTTCGAGGTGGCGGAGAAATCGGCGGAGAAATACCTCACCGACGCCCGCAGCTTCGCCACCGGCGTCCGGAAGCTGAAGTGCGGCTTCGCCCTCGAGCATTTCGGCATCGGCCACGACCCGATGCATACCCTGGAACTCATCAAGGACGTGGACTATATCAAGGTGGACGGCAGCATCAGCGCCGCCTTGAACAGCGATGCCAAGAAGCAGACTCTGGTGAAAGGTTATGTCACGCGCGCCCAGGAGCTCGGCATCAAGAGCGTGGCCGAGCGCGTCGAGCGCCCGGAGAGCATGGCCGTCCTCTACACCCTCGGCGTGGAGTTCATCCAGGGCAACATCGTGCAGGAACCGGAAGTGGTCATGGCGGACGCCCGCTCACCCAAGACGGCCTGAGCGCGTCTCGTCGGATCTGATCCCGGATCGTTAGCTCAGGTTCCCTTGGCCGCGTTGCAACGCGGCGATGCGCTCGGCGATGGGCGGGTGCGACATGAACAGGCGCGTGAACCCCTGACCGTCCGCGATGGCGAAAGCCTGCAGCTGCTTGGGCAGCGCCGCCGGCTCGTGCAGGGACTCCAGGCGCTGCAGGGCGGAGATCATCTTGCCGCGGCCCGCGAGCTTCGCCCCGCCCGCGTCGGCGCGGAACTCGCGCCGGCGGGAGAAGGCGAACACGATGAGGCTCGCCACCACGCCGAACAGGACCTGGGCCAGCATCGAGGTGACGAAGTAGGCGATGTAGCTCATGCCGTCGTCCCGGTCGCCCCGCGCCATGGCGCGTCCGACGACGGTCGCGACGATGCGCGACAGGAAGATCACGAAGGTGTTCAAGACCCCCTGTAGCAGGGTCAGGGTCACCATGTCGCCGTTCGAGACGTGGGTGAGCTCGTGGCCCAGCACCGCCTCCACCTGGTCGCGGTTCATGCCCGAGAGGAGTCCCGTGCTGACGGCGACCAGCGCGTGGTCGCGGCGCATGCCGGTGGCGAAGGCGTTCGGCTGCGGTGAGTCGTAGATGGCTACCTGCGGCGTGCCGACGCCAGCCTGCCGCGCCAAGCGCTCCACCGTGCTCTTGAGCCAACGCTCGTCGTCGTTCCGGGGTGTCTCGATGACCTGCCCGCGGGTGGACATGAGCGCCATCCACTTGGAGAGTGCGAGCGAGATGAACGCGCCGCCCATGCCGAACACCGCGGCGAACACCAGCAGGCCCGCGTAGGTGCCGGGGTTCGCGTAAGGGCCGAGGACGCCCGAGGCGAGCAGGACGTTGTAGACGATGCTGAGGACGAACAGCACCGCCAGGTTGGTCAGGATGAACAGCACGACGCGTTTCATGGGAACGAGGCCTCCTCACAGGGGCATTGGCTTAGACATAAGGTTAAGCCTTTTGGTTTCAAGGGCTTATTTCTGCCTTCCGGGCCAACGGGATTCCGGATACAGGGCGTCCACCGTGCGGTAATTCCGCGGCAGTTTCAGGCCGCGCCGGCCCCGCTCCCCCAGGAACTCCTTGAGCTCCTTGGGTCCCAGGCTCATGTGGCGCTGGCCGCAGACGATGACCAGCCCCTCCTCCACCGGCACCGAGGTCACCGCCGCCATGTACTGCTCACGTGTCGCATGCTTCTTGCTGGAGATACCCAGGATCTTGTTGCCCTTGCCCCGTGCCAGCTCCGGCAGGTCTTTGGCCGGGAACACCAAGAGGTGCCCCTCGTTGCTGACCGCGGCGATGAGGTCGCTCTTCAAATCCTTCACTGGCGCCGGCACGCAGACCTTCCAGCCGGGCTTCACCCGGAGCGCCGCCTTGCCGGAGCGGTTGCGGGACACGAGCTCCCCGAGCTTCACGACGAAGCCGTAGCCCGCATCGCTCGCCATGAGCCAGCGGTCCTCCGCCTCGCCGATGAGCGCGCCGGTGAAGGTCGCCCCCTCCGGCGGCGCGACGCGACCGGTGAGCGGTTCCCCCTGGCTGCGTGCCGAAGGCAGCGTATGCGCCGGCAGCGTATAGGCACGGCCGGTGGAATCCAGGAACACCGCCGACTGGTTACTCTTGCCGTAGGCAGCGGTGAGGAAGGAATCGCCGGACTTGTAGCTGAGCGTCGTGGGATCGAGCTCGTGCCCCTTCGCGGCTCGCACCCAGCCCGACTTCGAGAGGATGACGGTGGTGGGCTCCGTGGGCAGGAGCTGAGTCTCGTCGATGGCCTGGGCCGCGGCCGCCCGCTCCACGAGCTGGGAGCGGCGCTTGTCGCCGTAGGTCTCGGCATCCGCCGCGAGTTCGGTGCGGATGAGTTTCTTGAGCCGCGCCTTGGACCCCAAGGTCTCTTCGAGCGCCTTGCGCTCGGCCGCGAGGTCCTTCTGCTCGCCTTTGATCTTCATCTCCTCGAGCTTGGCCAAGTGCCTCAGTTTCAGCTCGAGGATCGCTTCCGCCTGGATGTCCGAGAGCTTGAACTTCTTCATCAGCACGGGCTTCGGCTCGTCGTGCTTGCGGATGATGGCGATGACCTCGTCGATGTTGAGGTAGGCGACCAACATCCCCGCCAGGATGTGCAGGCGCTTCTGGACCTTGTCGAGCCGGAACTCGAGGCGCCGCGTCACCGTGGTGAGGCGGAACTGCAGCCATTCCTCCAGGAGCTCCTTCAGGTTCTTGACCGCCGGCCGGCCGTCCAGGCCGATCACGTTGACGTTGACCCGATAGCTCCGCTCCAGGTCCGTGGTGGCGAAGAGATGTCCCATGAGTTCGTCGGAGTCCACGCGGTTCGAGCGCGGCACGATCACGAGGCGCGTCGGGTTCTCGTGGTCGGACTCGTCGCGCAGGTCCTCCACCATCGGGAGCTTCTTGTTGCGCATCTGCAGCGCGATCTGCTCCAGCACCTTGGCGCCGGACACCTGGTAGGGCAGTGCCGTCACCACGATGTCGCCGCCCTTCTCCCGTGCCCACTTGGCGCGCATGCGCACGCTGCCGTTGCCGGTCTCGTACATCTGGCGGATCTCGCCCTTGGGCGTGATGATCTCCGCCTCCGTGGGGAAGTCCGGTCCCTTCACGTGCTCGCAGAGATCCTTCACCGTCGCTTTCGGGTCCTCCAGCAGGCGGATGCAGGCGCTGGCGATCTCCTTCAGGTTGTGAGGTGGGATGTCCGTGGCCATGCCCACGGCGATGCCGGTGGTGCCGTTGAGCAGGACATTGGGAAGGCGCGCCGGCAGGAGTTTCGGTTCCTCCAACGTGCCGTCGAAGTTCGGCTGCCAATCCACCGTGCCCTGGCCGAGCTCGGAGAGCAGCACCTCCGCGTACTTGGAGAGCTTCGCCTCCGTGTAGCGCATGGCGGCAAAGGACTTGGGATCGTCCGTCGAGCCCCAGTTACCCTGCCCCTCGATCAAGGGGTATCGGTAGGAGAAAGGCTGGGCCATGAGCACCATGGCCTCGTAGCAGGCGGAATCCCCGTGGGGGTGATACTTGCCGAGCACGTCGCCCACGGTGCGGGCGGATTTCTTGGGTTTGGCCGTGTAGTCGAGGGAGAGCTCCGACATGGCGAAGACGATGCGCCGCTGCACGGGCTTGAGTCCGTCGCCGATGTGGGGCAGCGCCCGGTCCAGAATGACGTACATGGAATAGTCCAGATACGCCTTCTCCGTGAAGGCCTTCAAAGGCTGTTGTTCCGCGCCTTTGACCGTGAATGTCTGTTCCGACATCGCGCTACACCTTTGTGGATGCGTAAATATTGAGAACGCCGATTGCCCTCAGACAGCCGCGCCACCACACGCCGCAGAAACCGCCCATCACATCTAGCGGTCAGGACGAATTCTACCGGATGAATTGGCATGGATTTCAAATATTTAGGCGTGCATCTGGCCCTCATTCCCTCCTCTGACACGGCGACCCGCTATCGACCGCGACTGCTTGCATAACGAGAAATATCTGACTATAGTCAGAATACTGTGCAAGTCAGATACATGATGTTCGGCGCAGCCTAAGGCGTTTTCACCGTCGTGCCTCGATGATCCTGCCACTGCCACGGGATTCCAGATGTCCAACATCAGCCAAGTCCGCAGTTTCAACCGCACGGTCACCCGCCAGGTGGGCGCCCTCGAGGCCCACTTCCTGGATACCCCGCGCTCACTCGCCGCGTGCCGTCTGCTCTTCGAGATCGGCCCCGATGGCCAAGACCTGGTACACCTGCGCGCCAGTCTTGGACTCGATTCCGGTTACCTGAGCCGGCTTCTGCGTGGCCTAGAGAAGGAGGGGCTCGTCAGGACCAAAGGATCGTCACGGGATTCCCGCATCCGGCGGGCTACTCTCACGAGCAAGGGGCGGGTTGAACTCGACCGGTTGAATCGGAAGTCTGACACGGCTGCTGAAAATCTATTAAACGCTTTGCGTCCGTCCCAGCGCACCATCCTCACCGAGGCTATGGCGACGGTCGAGCGTCTGATCATAAGTGCCTCTGTCGAGATCCGGGTCGAGCCTCCGGCTTCTCCTGCTGCTCACTACTGTCTGGACTCATATTTCGCCGAGATTGGAGAACGCTTTGAGTCCGGGTTCAATCCTGGGCTCAGCCCTACTCACGCACCTGATTTTCAACCACCTCGCGGCTACTTCCTCATCGCGTGGCTTTATGGAGATCCCGTAGGTTGTGCCGGTCTCCGACTCGGTCCGACCTTTGCCGAGATAAAGCGCATGTGGGTGGCCCCGCAAAGCCGGGGGCTCGGCATCGGTCGACGCTTGCTGGACCGGCTCGAAGACCTTGCACTACAACACAGACTCTCTGCCATGAGGCTGGAGACCAATCGGGTCTTAATCGAAGCTCAAAACCTCTACCGCTCGCAGGGTTTCCGAGAAGTGCCAGCATTCAATGACGAGCCCTACGCCCATTTCTGGTTCGAGAAACGACTCAAATCTTCGAAGGGAAAGCTATGACCAAGCAGATCATCCATACTGATAAAGCGCCGAAACCTCTCGCGGGCCACAGCCAGGCAGCGATGGCATGAAGGTATCTATCACCGTAATCGCGGCAGCCTAAGCAAGCTGCTGATGGATCGACAAGCTCCATAGAACTCCCTAGACCTCAGCCAGATTTCCCTTCTTCTCGAGCCATTCCTTGCGATCCGATGCACGCTTCTTGGCAAGCAACATGTCCATGAGCTTGTCGGTATTGTCCTTGGCTTCCAGCGTCAGTTGCACCAGCCGCCGCGTGTCCGGCGAGATGGTGGTCTCGCGCAGCTGCGAGGGACTCATCTCGCCTAGACCCTTGAAGCGCGTCACGGTAGGCTTGCCCTTGAGCTTGTCCTTGGCGGCCTTGTCCATCACCGCTTTCTTCTCGTCGTCATCGAGCGCGTAGAACACCTGCTTGCCGATGTCGATGCGGTAGAGCGGCGGCATGGCCACGAACACGTGGCCGCGGCTCACCAGCGCGCGGAAGTGGCGCACGAACAGCGCGCAGAGCAGCGTCGCGATGTGCTTGCCGTCGGAATCCGCGTCCGCCAGGATGCAGATCTTGTGGTAACGCAGCCCCGAGAGGTCGCTCGCACCCGGCTCGACGCCGAGCGCGATGCTGATGTTGTGCACTTCCTCAGAGGCCAGGATCTCGCCTGCGTCCACCTCCCAGGTATTGAGGATCTTGCCGCGCAGCGGCAGGATCGCCTGGAAGTCCCGGTCGCGGGCCTGCTTCGCGGAACCGCCTGCGGAATCGCCCTCGACCAGGAATAGTTCCGATCGCTCCGGCTCGCCGCTCGAGCAATCCGCGAGCTTGCCGGGCAGCGCGGGCCCGCTCGTCACCTTCTTGCGCACCACCTGCTTACTGAGCTTCAGACGCTGCTGCGCGCTCTCGATGGCGAGCTGGGCGATCTGCTCGCCCGCTTCCGTATGCTGGTTGAGCCAGAGCCCGAGCGCGTCCTTCACGATGCCGCCCACGAAGGTTGCGGACTCCCGCGACGACAGCCGCTCCTTGGTCTGGCCCGAGAACTGCGGGTCGTTCATCTTCACGGATAGGACGTAGGCCGCCCGGTCGCAGATGTCCTCGGGGGCGAGCTTCACGCCGCGCGGCACCAGGTTGCGGAACTCGCAGAACTCGCGCACCGCATCGGTGATGCCGGTCCTGAGGCCGTTCACGTGAGTACCACCCTGGATGGTGGGGATCAGGTTCACGTAGCTCTCGGCGAAGACCTCGCCGCCGCCCGGCACCCACACCACGGCCCAGTCGGCCGCCTCCTTGTCGCTCTTGAAGCTGCCGGTGAAGGCCTCGTCCGGCAGGTAGTCGCGGCCCTCCAGGGACTCGATGAGGTAATCCCTCAAGCCACCCTGGTAGTGCCACTCCTCTTTCTCGAGCGTCTGTTCGTTGATGAACCTGACCGTGAGGCCAGGGCAGAGCACTGCCTTGGCACGCAGCACGTGCTTGAGTTTGGGGATGGAGAACTTGGGTGAATCGAAATACTTGGAGTCCGGCCAGAAGCGCAACAGTGTGCCGGTGTTGGCCTTCCCCACCTCGCCCTGGGTCTCCAGCTTGCCGTTGCGCCGTCCGTCCTTGAACGCCATGTGGTAGCGCTTGCCGTTGCGCTTCACCCACACCTCGAGCTTGCTCGACAGGGCGTTAACCACCGACACGCCCACGCCGTGCAGGCCGCCGGAGAACTGGTAGTTCTTGTCGGAGAACTTGCCGCCCGCATGCAGGCGCGTGAGGATCACCTCGATGCCGGGCAGCTTCTCCTTGGGGTGGATATCCACCGGCATACCGCGGCCATCGTCGTTCACCGACAGGGAGCCGTCCTTGTGGACGATGACCTCGATCTTCTTGGCGTGGCCGACGATGGCCTCGTCCACGCTGTTGTCGATGACTTCCTGGGCGAGGTGGTTGGGGCGGGTGGTGTCGGTGTACATGCCCGGGCGTTTGCGCACCGGGTCGAGGCCGGACAGGACCTCGATGTCTGCGGCGTCGTATCTGGCGGTCATTCGGGCGGGGTACCCCTGCGTGTAGCGCCGGGAATTCTACCCCGAATCTATGCTCAAAGCTGCTGCGCTTGGCATGACTTCGTTGCGCTTCGGCTCGGGATCCTCACGTGCTATCGGAGTACGCTCCGGTTCCTCGCCTCGCGCGCCTCATCCTGCCTTCGCTCGCGACGCTTTGATCAGCTTGTAGAAAAATCAGGCCAGATCGGCGAGCAAAGATTTCTTGAGCGCGTCCGGCACCGGCTTGAGTTCGTGCCGATAGTGGACGTGATCCACACCCGCATCGAGGGCCGCACCCGCTTTCAGGGATTCCACCATCGTCGGCGTCAACTCGAAGCGCAGGAAGTGCACCGACGAGGTCTTCTCCGCCGTCTCCCGTTCCAGGTCCTCGTCGGCGATGGGCTGCACCGGCTCGTGGCCTGCGACCTGAAGCCACACCCGCACCTCGATGCCGATGAGCTGGGCGAGTGCTTTTTTCCGCTCCTCCACGTCGTCGAACTCGATGAGCAGGGTCGCCTTCCAGTTCGCGCCGTCCGGGATCAAGGGGTTGTAGGCGTCGAGCTCTTCCTGGATGCCCGCTGCCTCGAAGATGCGCTCCGTACGCAGCATCTCCTGCACCTGGTACTGCATGGTGAGCCGGTCCTCGAAGAGCAGGGTCAGGTTCGGCCCGAGATGCAGGGTGCGGGCCTTCTTGTGCTGCATCACCTGGCGGCGGAAATCCTCGCGTTTCTGCGCATATTCCTCCAGGCTCCAGAGGTCTTTGCGCTCGAGTTTCTGCAGGGTCCGGAGAGTCGTCATTTATGATCCGTGATGGGTCCGTCTTTGAAAAGATAGTCTTTCAATTCGTGATCGAAGCGCGGGTTGTGGCGACGGATCCATTCCAGCACCATGGAGGCGTGCTCCATCTCCTCGTCCCGGTTGTGGGCGAGGATGGACTTGAGCTCCTTGTCCTTGCAGGCGGCGACCCGCTGGTTGTACCAGTCCACCGCCTCCAGTTCCTCCATGAGCGACACCACCGCCCGGTGGAAGTCACGCACCTCGTCGTTCAGTTCCTCGATCGGCTCGTGGTAACCAACGCTGGCCATGGTTCTCTCCTCGTATCGAATCCGGTTATTAGTCTATAGACCGTAGGCCTTGCGGAGCAGCTCCATGGGAAGTTCAGGTTCCTTCCTGCCCGGAAGACCGTTCTGTATCTGCTCGGCGGCCATGGGACAGTCGCTGATGTAATGGTCGCAGCCGGACTCCGCTACCTTGTTCATCACCGGCCGGCCGATCTTCATGGACACCTCGTGGTATTCGCTCTTCACCGCGTAGGTGCCGTTGTGGCCGGAGCAGCGTTCGATGGCCTCGACCGTCGTCTCCGGCACCAGTTCCAGCATCTCTTTGGTCTTGAGTCCCAGGTTCTGCACCCGCTGATGGCAGGGCACGTGATAGGACACCTTGCCGAGCGGCGTCTTGAAATCGGTCTTCAGCTTGCCGGCCTTGTGGCGCAGCATCAGGTATTCGAAGGGATCGTAGATGGCGTCCCGGACCTTCCGCACCTCGCGATCGTCCGGGAACATGAGCGGCAGCTCCTGCTTGTACATGAGCACGCAGGAGGGGATGGGCGCCACGATGTCCCACCCTTCGTCCACGAGCTTCGCGAGCATGGGGATGTTCTCGTCCTTGTTCTTCTTGATGGTGTCGAAATCGCCCAGTTCCAGCTTCGGCATGCCGCAGCATTTCTCCTGGGGTGTGAGCCGCACCGGCACGCCGTTGTGCTCGAACACCTTCACCAGGTCCTCCGCCATCCCGGGTTTGTTGTGGTTACCGTAGCAGGTGAGGTAGAGCGCCACTTTGCCGCGAGTGCCTTCCACCGGCTCGATCGGCGATTCGAGCGGCGTATGGTTCTTCAATCGCTTGCGCGCATTGTCGCTGTGGAATTCCGGCACCACCGCGTCCGGATGTATCCCCAGGGCCTTGTCCAAGATCTTGCGGGCGACGCCGTTCTTGTTCACGGCGTTCACCACCTGTACCACGATGGGGATGCCGGCGAACTGCCCGAGCTTGTCGGGTGCGGAGAGCAGTGTGTCCCGCAAGCTCGCACCCTGCTTCTTGAACTTCACCGCCTTCGCCCGGAGCATCAGGTGCGGGAAGTCCACGTTCCAGGGATGGGGTGGGACGTAGGGGCACTTGGTCATGTAGCACATGTCGCAGAGGTAGCAGTGGTCCACCACCTCCCAATAGACCTTCTTGTCTACCCCATCCAGTTCCATCGTCGTCGACGCGTCGATGGCGTCGAACAGCGTCGGGAAGGAGTTGCACAGGCTGAAGCAGCGGCGGCAGCCGTGGCAGATGTCGAACACCCGCTCCAGTTCGGTCGTCAGCGCCTGCTCGTCCCAGAATTCAGGCTTCTGCCAGTCGATGGGATGGCGGGTCGGGGCCTCGAGCCCCCCTTCGCGCCGCTCGCCTCCGCCTTTGGACATGGATCCGGATCCCCTGTGTTCGCGGGTAGACACGGGGGGCGTGTCACACCCCCCGATAGATCAGCTCTGCTGTCTTATTTTCCGAGGCCGTCCAGGGCCTTCTGGAAGCGGTTCGCATGGGAACGCTCCGCCTTGGCGAGCGTCTCGAACCAGTCCGCGATCTCGCCGAAACCCTCTTCCCGGGCCTTCTTCGCCATGCCGGGGTACATGTCCGTGTACTCGTGGGTCTCGCCGGCGATGGCTGCCTTCAGGTTCTTATCGGTGGCGCCGATGGGCAGGCCGGTGGCGGGGTCGCCCACCTGCTCCAGGTATTCCAGGTGGCCGTGGGCGTGGCCGGTCTCGCCTTCCGCAGTGGAACGGAACACGGCGGACACGTCGTTATAGCCCTCCACGTCGGCCTTGGCCGCGAAGTAGAGGTAGCGGCGGTTCGCCTGGGACTCCCCGGCGAACGCGGCTTTGAGGTTTTCCTCGGTCTTGGTGCCTTTGAGCTTGCTCATACGTCCTCCAGGTCTGAATAGCGGTGACGAATCTCGCGATCACCGGCCGGGACCGATGATTTAGACTTAGTCTAAACTGTGTGGAGACTTTAGCGCCTAGCCCAAGGCCCTGTCAACAAGGCATAGGGCCCGGTTTGACCCCACCCCGGGCCCCGTGTACCTTGCCAGCGCTTTCACGGAGACCGCCGTGGCCAAGACCCCCAAATCCGAATCTCTTACCCCGCCCGACTTCGAGGCTGCGCTCAAGGAACTCGAGAACATCGTCTCCACCCTGGAAAAAGGCGAGCTGAGCCTCGAGACCTCCCTCAAGCACTTCGAGCGCGGCATCGCCCTCACCCGCCAGTGCCAGGCCGCCCTGAAGCAGGCCGAACTCAAGGTCGAGAAGCTCGTCGAGAAGAACGGCAAGCAGACCCTGGAGCCCTTCGAGCCCGACGAGGACGAATGAGCCACGGATTCAAGGAGCGGGTGCCGGAGTATGGCGCTCGCATCGAGAAGGTGTTGAACCGCTGGCTGCCGCCGGCGGAGAAGCCCCCACAGCGACTGCACCAGGCCATGCGTTACGCCGTCCTCGGCGGCGGCAAGCGTCTCCGTCCCCTCCTCATCTACGCCGCCGGCGAGACGCTCGGTGTCCCGCCGGAACGCCTCGATGGACCGGCAGCGGCGGTGGAATGCATCCACGCCTATTCCTTGATCCACGACGACCTGCCGGCCATGGACGACGACGACCTGCGCCGCGGCCGCCCGACCTGCCACAAGGCCTTCGACGAGGCGACGGCGATCCTCGCCGGCGATGCGCTGCAAGTGCTCGCCTTCCTGATCCTGGCGGAGGATCCCGCCATGGCCGCCGCGCCTGCCGCGCGGGTCGAGATGCTGAAGAGTGTCGCCTTGGCGAGCGGCTCCCTCGGCATGGCCGGAGGCCAGGCCATGGACCTCGCCGCGGCCGGCAGACCCCTCGGGCTCGCCGAGCTCGAACTCATGCACATCCACAAGACCGGCG
>DATIEQ010000127.1:0-2799 GCA_035455665.1 Gammaproteobacteria bacterium
ACCCGCCGCTTCGACGCGCCGTTTCAACGAATACTTGTTAGAGGGAAACTCCCGTCAGACGGTCGGCAGCTAGCGTTTCTTCCTCACGCGATGCAGCAGGTTGGCGACGGTTGCTTTCACGAAGCGCTCATCGATGGGTTCGCGTGAGAACCAGCGCCGATAGACAAGCGGGCGCAGGAACGATGTGACGATCTCCGACGCGTCTTCACGCCCGGCGAGTTCCCCGCGGTCCTTGGCGCGCTCGATCGCGATCAACAAGGGTTCTTTGATCGCCCCCTGCAGACGTGCCTGCACCTGCGCGAGTTCTTGGTCGCGCTCGGCGGCATCGATGATGGAGGGTAGAATCGACGGGCAGGCAGGGCCTTGTATGCGCGCTGCCATCTTTCGCAAATGCGCCGAGACATCGCCCTGGAGACTGCCCGTATCAGGCGCCGACCAGCCCGACGCCGGCAATCAGAAGGAATGGCGCCACGCGGCGCAACATAGCGTTCTGCCGGCCCTCCAGCGCACGCCGCTCTGGCACCCAGGCCACATCCTCCAGACGTTGCACGGGCACCCCAGCAAGCTGCGAGGCTAGGGGTGGCTCCGCTTCTTCGGACAGATTTCTCTTCGGGATGAGTGGATCTGCCTGGGCGGTTGATGGATGATCGTCTCTTCCTCTTCGCTCCTCGTCAATCGTCTTCGCGCCGCGCAGTCTGACGCTGCAGGCGGCAGAAGGTGTGCCGAGCATGTTCGACAGCTTGGAGGTGAAAGTCCTCTACCAACCAGATGGAGGTGAAGGGTAGCAAAGCGCAAGGGCTGCAGCCGCGAGGCGGGTCCGGAGGAAGCGTGGAGCAAAAGCACGAGCCGATGAACAAGAAGCGGATATGAGGCCATTTTGCGACCGGCACGAGTGGACCTTCAGCTACGAAGTGCTGATCCATCAAGGCGCAGAGGGTAGATCCGCCGGTTGTGTGCTGAAAGCGGTCGAATTTACCTCGGGAGATCTGTCTCCCTGTCGGCGCCGGAAGGTGCGGACTGAGCATCGAGTGATCGATGTTGATCGGGCGACAGAAGTCAGCAGCGGGCGTAGTAGCCGGCAGGCGCGAGCCGAACGACCGGTGAAGGCCTAAACGGTCCTGCGTAAGCAGGGTAAAGGGAGTGGGGAGTAGTCAGTGCGTCTCATGAGGAATGGCAGCCGTAAGACCGGCCCCTTTGCGGGAATGACGGTCGTCCTGCTCGGCTACGTGGTGAAGCCACGAGGCCGCCCGGGAGAGGGTTGAATCGCTCATGGCGAAGCAGCTGTACGAAAGCCCGGCCGAGACCGAACGGACAATGGAGGAGATCTGCGAACAGGAGAACTGTCGAGAAGCATTGCGGAGAGTCAAGGCCAATAAGGGTAGTCCCGGTGTTGACGCGATGAGCGTTGACGAGTTGCCGGGATACCTCGTGCAACACTGGCCCGAGATTCGCGCTCAGCTCTTAAACGGAACCTATCAGCCGCAGCCGGTCAGGCGGGTAGAGATACCCAAGCCGGATGGCGGGATGAGAAAGCTCGGAGTGCCGACCGTGCTGGATCGGATGATCCAGCAAGCGACGCTTCAGGTTCTGCAGCGGCGTTGGGATGCGAGCTTTTCCGATCACAGTTACGGGTTTCGACCCGAACGCTCAGCGCATCAGGCGGTCGCTCGTGCCCAGCAGTACGTCATTGATGGGTACGGGTGGGTGGTAGACCTCGATTTGGAGAAATTCTTCGACCGAGTCAATCACGATCGCCTGATGGCCAGGATCGCGCAGAGGATCGGCGACAAGCGATTGCTCAAGCTGATTCGGGCGTTTCTGACGGCCGGAGTGATGGAAGATGGGCTGGTGAGTGCGGTGGAGGAGGGAACGCCGCAAGGCGGACCGCTTTCACCGTTGCTCAGTAATCTGGTGTTGGATGAGCTCGACCAAGAGTTGGAGCGACGTGGGCATCGCTTCGTACGTTATGCGGACGACTGCAACGTTTACGTGCGCAGCGAACGAGCGGGCCAACGTGTCATGGAGAGCGTTACAAGCTTCATCGAGAAGCGGCTCAAACTCAAGGTCAACGCCCGGAAGAGTGCGGTAGCTCGACCCGAGGAGCGCACGTTCCTGGGGTTCACCTTCACACGCCTTGGGGCCTCGCTCGAGCTGCGGCGCGGTATTGCGCCGAAAGCTCTGCGGCGCTTCAAGCATCGGGTGCGGGAGATCACGCGCCGGAACCGCGGGGTCAGCATGAAATGCATGGTGGAGGAACTATCGGCGTTTCTGCGCGGTTGGCGAGCCTATTTCGGGTTCTGCCAGACCCCCGAGGTGTTCAACAGCCTTGACAGCTGGGTGCGCCGTCGCCTGCGGGCGGTGCAATGGAAACAGTGGCGGCGGCCACAGCGCCGCTGTACCGAGTTGCTCAAGCGGGGAGTGAGCTGGGTCACCGCCGTCTGCACGGCTGCCAGCTCTCGTGGCCCCTGGCACCTCGCGCGCTCGCAAGCTGTTCAAGTCGCGCTACCCAATGCACATTTCGACTCGCTGGGGCTCTTCCGTCTTTCCATGACACTCGGCTCAACCCGCCGAACCGCCGGATGCGGGATCCGCATGTCCGGTGGTGTGGCAGGGGCGCGTGGGTGACCACGCCCCCTATGCCGATCTCTTAAACGCTGAAGCCGAGCTATTGCTCTGTTGTGGCGCCTACAGTCACCCGCGAGTCCGCTGTTTACGGTGGATCCGCTATCGGGGAGCGTAGATGCAGGGGCTGCCGTGGGGCCGCCACGGCGACGCGGGTGTCGGATTGCTCGCGCATCT